>JAHQWA010000582.1 GCA_019634045.1 Saprospiraceae bacterium | reverse complement strand
CTGGGTTCTTGGTGGAGCTTTTCCTTTCTGTTTGTGTTGCTTTTGGTTTTAGGTGTACTAATCAATTTGGGTAGTACCTATTATGTGGTCAATAAGTACTTACGAATGCGAGTAGATGACTTGTACTGATCCTGGCGTGCCGGGTGAACCGAAATGTACCTAAGGTGTACAGTAGTGGAAAGATCATTTTTAGATCAACAAGAGAACGGCCATCCATTTGATCCCTTACTTTGGGGCGATAGATAGAAGTGGTTCTCCTGTTTTCTTAAATAAAAACGTCAAAATGAGTAAGCATAAGCCACCAAAAAAGAAGGTTGTGGTTTCGACCTCAAAACCGGAGAAGAAAAAAGTAAAACCTACGGTAGCAAAAACCCGTACAACAGCTAGTAAGCGATCAGCTGCTCCAGTCCAAGCGGACTTATTGTTCGGTCGGATCAACTATCTGTTGTTGTTAGCCGCGGCGGGCTTAATTGCACTTGGTTTAATATTGATGTCAGGAGGAGGTATGCCAAGCCCTGATATCTGGGATGAGAGTATCATCTATAGCCATCGTCGAATTACTTTAGCACCGATAGTGATCTTGTTGGGTTTAGGAGTAGGCATATACGCCATTTTTAAACCGAAGACAACAAAAATCGAAGCCTAAATGGGTGAAGTATTAAGCGCAATTGTGCTAGGAATCGTTCAAGGATTAACGGAATTCTTACCAGTAAGTAGTAGTGGACATTTAGAAATTGCTAAGTATTTTTTAGGAGACGCGAACATAGGGGAGGAGAGCCTGTTGATGACCGTGACGCTTCATGCTGCTACTGCCTTAAGTACACTGGTCGTTTTTAGGAAAGAGGTGGTGGAAATTTTCAAGGGCCTTTTTCAGTTTAAATACAATGAAGAAACGGCCTTTTCCCTTAAGATTATTCTTTCCATGATCCCAGCCGTTCTGGTGGGACTATTTTTCGAAGATATGATCGAGCAACTGTTCAATCAGCAGATGCTGCTAGTTGGATTGATGTTGATTGTGACTGGGATTCTGCTATTTTTCGCAGATCGTGCTAAACGAACAGATCGTGCTGTGTCCTTTCGAGATGCTTTGATCGTTGGTATTTCACAGGCTATTGCCATTTTACCGGGGATATCAAGATCAGGAGCTACCATCTCTACTTCAGTACTGCTGGGGATAGATCGAGAGCGTGCTGCTCGGTTTTCATTTTTGATGGTTATTCCACTGATCTTTGGCAAGGTAGCCAAGGACGTATTGGATGGCGCCTTCGCGGAATCCGGGGTAAATACCTTGGCTTTAGGCGTAGGTTTTGTCGCCGCTTTTCTGACGGGAATGTTGGCCTGCGTCTGGATGATAAAATTGGTAAGGAATAGCAAATTAACTTATTTCTCCGTATATTGTTTTATAGTAGCGGCTTTGGTGATCCTTGGGACTTTGCTCAAGGCTTGAATGTAAAAAACTTAGGAAATGAACGGAGATGATGTTCCTTTACCGGAATATGATTTTATCAACGGCGCCACCTTACTTGTAGATAAACCAGAAGGTTGGACCTCATTTGATGTAGTTAATAAGATCAGGTACAGGCTGAAACATCGACTTAAAGTCAAAAAGATAAAAGTGGGGCATGCGGGAACTCTAGATCCTATGGCCACCGGTTTATTGATCATTTGTACCGGAAAAGCTACAAAGCAACTTCACAATATGCAAGGTTTGGATAAGACCTATACCGGCACCATCACCTTAGGAGCTACCACCCCATCCTTTGACCAAGAAACAGCCATCGACGAAACTTACCCCATAGATCATATAGATGCAGATTTGATGGAGCGAACTAAACAGCAATTTCTCGGCGAAATTAGTCAGGTCCCGCCCATGTTTTCTGCTATCAAAGTAGATGGACAGCCCCTGTACAAGAAAGCTCGTAAGGGCCAAACAGTGGAAGTCCAACCCCGAAAAGTCGTGATCTCTTCTTTTGACATTACTAGCATAGATATTCCTGCAGTAGATTTCCAAGTGAGTTGCAGTAAAGGGACTTATATACGATCCTTGGCCAACGATTTTGGAAAAGCCCTGCAAAGTGGGGCCTATCTTTCAGCCTTGAGAAGAACTCGTGTGGGTTCCTATCGCATCGAAGATGCTTGGAATCTGGATAAGCTGATCGAGTTGCTGGAGATGAGTCCGATCAAGGAAGAATAACTAACTCTCCTACTGTTATTATCCCTATGTATTAAAAAAAGTATGAATAGGTAAAAATAATCTTATTCATATGTGTTTGTTTTACAGTTACATAAACATGATTATTTAACAAAAGTGGTGAGTTAGGGAAGAAAGAGGCCCGGGAAACATTTTCATCTTTAAAAAAATATTATATATTTGTTGGAGCACGATTACAAACAATCGCCATTGTAAAAAATAACACTCCACCCATTTCATTCTAGATGATTGACATCCCCCCACCTCTAGGAATGAATCCCCACTTAATCTTTAAGCTATTTTTGAAGACTGTACATTCATGTAGGCACTGCCGATGCAGTATTTGCTAATGGAATCGTTTTGTACAAAACCATAGCAAGGATCAGTTAGAAATGAATTTCTTTTTGTTCAGGTATCGGTGGTAGCGCTGAAATTCAGTCGTAGCTATCAGTGAAGGACATCCTCTTTACACAAGAACTTACCCAACACTCACCCCTTAGAACACATTGTACTCACCCATTTAGCATCAGGAAAAAGCAATAGGCTTTGTTCCCCCTAGCATGCTATTGTTCATTGTGTTCATCTTTAATATTTGCTTGCATGAAACAGTTGATTTCATTCGTTTTAACCTTCTTCTTGTGTAGGTTAAGTTTGAGTCTTGTTGCCCAACCCTTAAAGGTCCATGCACCGACAATTTCACTAGATGTCGATGTACTGCGGGCACAATTATCTGGTGCAAGAATGGAAGGAGGGCGTTTAGCGGGTACACCAGCACCTACCGTACAGTTACCTTTACCTGGGGGTGAGTTAGGTCATTTTACAGTGGAGGAATCTCCTGTATTAGGCCGAAGCTTATCGGCTCAGTATCCAGAAATTAGGAGCTATCGAATACATGGGCAGGACGCCGATACGCGACAGGGCAGACTCTTGGTCTCTCCGTATGGCATCCAGGCCATTATAGCTACCTCGAGAGGTTGGATGTATATAGAACCTACTGCTAACTCCACCTATAAAGTGTATTATGGTGATAATGAGCATGAAGTACATGCCTTAGCAGAAGAGGTGCTTTTCAAAACAGACTATGCTCCGCCAGCTACCGCCAAGAATAAGATTAGCATTGGAGGTGACCTATTCATCTTCAATATGGCGATGGTGGCTGATGGAGAGTATGCGGAAGCTCGTACAAATGGTACACCAGTCCTCGGGGCTGTGATCGCGGCGATGGCTGCAGATGTGAATAGCATGAATGCCATCTTTGAAACAGACCTTTCTATTCGCTTCGTTTTACAAGAGGCTTTTGCCTATTTAAACAAATCTACTGACCCTTTTCCCATTGCTGATCTGGGGCCAGGACGAGAAGCGATGGTGGCTATCGGAGAATTGATCGATGAAGGCATCTTCCATCCCGAAAATTTTGACCTTGGACATTTGGTCTCTGGTAGAAACATTGGAGGCAGTGCTTTTGTGGGAGTAGTAGGCGATGATGAGACCATTGATATTGACGGAGATCTAGACGAGGATGCTCCGTTCAAGGCCGGCGGCGGGCTCGGTACGGCTGATCCACAGGGCAGCCATTGGGTTGGGCAGCTTTGCCACGAGGTGGGTCATATGTTTGGCGCCTTACACACCTTTAACGGAGCGGATGGTAGCTGTGGAAGGCCAGGACAGTACGACGCAGAATTTGCCTACGAACCAGGCAGCGGTTCCACCATTATGTCTTATGCCGGTCGGTGTTCGGATGATGATATTAGCCAAACGCTCGATAATTACTTTCACATCGCCAGTGTGGAGGCCATCCATCAGTTTTTGCAACAGGACAGAATTCAAGCCTGTATGGAGCAGCAATCTATCGACAATACGGCTCCGCGCGCATTTGCTAATCCACTAGGACAGCATTATTTGATCCCCAAAGGCACGCCTTTTTACCTCACGGGAGAGGCTGACGATTTAGAGACTGACGACTTGACCTATTGTTGGGAGCAGTATGACTTGGGAACGCAAGGCATTTTAGAAGAGTCCCCCTTTGATGTGAGCGATCGGGAAGGAGAAAATGGAGCACCTTTGTTTCGAAGCTTTGCCCCTAATTCATCCATTACGAGAACCTTCCCTCGCTGGGCAGCCATTTTAGGGAATGCTACAGATAAAGGAGAGTTGTTACCGCAACAGGCGAGAACAATGACTTTTCGTTTGACTGTTAGGGATAACCATATGGGAGGAGGAGGACTGGGGTCGGATGAAGTTGAGGTGGAGGTAAACGGAGAAAGTGGGCCGTTCCTGATTACCTCATTCAATGAACCAACTACTTGGACAGGACTTCCAGGTGATCCTGTGACAGTGGAGTGGGAGGTAGCCAAAACTGATCAAGCTCCCATTCATTGTGATCGGGTTAATATTCTTTTTTCCGCCAATGATGGGGAGTCGTTTCCTATCGTGTTGGGTGAAGAAGTACCCAATACGGGCCGTTTCACTTTTGCCTTGCCAGAAGTGTTTACCAGTACTGGTAGAATCTTGATTCAGGCCGCGAACAATATCTTTTTTGATGTAAATGATGCCAGGATAAAAATAGGCGGAGAGTGCTATGCAGAGGGAAGTACCATCAGTCCGGCGAATACGATAAGCGAAGAATGGGGGACAGAGGCCTTGTTATTAAACCTGGCTCCCGATTATGGTACGCCTTTGGAAGAGATCGGTTTGAACTTTACCCCCCTCACCCCCAAGGCCAATCTAACAACCTCTAACAGTGGAAGTTGCTTTAGTTTCACGTACCCAACCGCCTTTTTTACACAAAGCTTTCAAGTGAACAAAGAAGGGGAGTATCTCTTTCAACTCCCTGATGTAGATCACACCACCTACTACCTGGCCAACATCTACGAAGCTCCCTACGAACCCGCTGACCCTTGCTTCAATTGGATGGCTTCTAGTAGTCATTTTATTTCAGGTAGTGTTTCGGTAACCAATGAGATGAAGGTCGATCTAGAGGCAAGAAAGGAATACGTCCTGGTCACCTTTGCCTTGACTTTTGGTGACTACCGAATTCAGATACAAGGACCTTCCGGTGGCAATGCCTATGTAGGGATGGTTCCTCCCAATGATGATTTCGTCTACACCTATGCCGTATTTGATCAATCTAGCGGAAAGATTGTCGGGTTTGAACAAGCGGCTGATCTTCGAGGCTATATTCCAGGGGATTATCATGTCTATGGATTTTCTTTCCCCGTCGGCTTTAGTCTGGATGCTTTTTTAGGTTTAGATAAAACGGCTTTTGAGGAAAAAATGCTCACGGTAGGTTTTTGCGGAGATCTCAGTGAGAATTTTAAGGAGGTTTCGATCACCGGAACCAATACCCTGCTGCCGGTAGAGCTATTGGAGTTTAAAGTATTTGCAGATCCGCCCAATGGGGTGCGATTAGACTGGACAACTACGGTGGAAGAGAACAATGCTCATTTTTTGGTCGAACGTTCAGCAGATGGGAGGAAATTCGTCGCTATTGGGCAGATCAAGGGAGCGGGCAATAGTTTCGTTGAGCAAAAATATCGCTTCGAAGATACCCGTCCTCTTCCAGGCCTAAATTACTATCGTTTGGCACAAGTAGACTATGATGGAACCGTGAATCGGTATGAGATGGTCAGTGTGCTTTACGAACAAAAAAGTCATATTCAATTGTATCCCAATCCAGTGGCAGAAGGCCCTGTTTATTTGGAATATTACCTTTCTGAATCAGAGGAAGTCAGGCTGGAATGGATAAACGCCGCGGGCCAAACCCTATCACAAGAAGTGAGAATGCTGGATGCTGGAAGTCAACGCCTTCAGCTATCGACTGCCCACTGGCCAGCGGGCTTATATCACCTGCGGGTGAGCAGTTCAACGCAGCAACGCAACTTGCACTTGAGCAAGCAATGAGACGATTATTTGATCTAATGGATCAGCCGATTTAGCTACCTTTGTGGTGTGTTGGTAAATCGCAAGATCATACATATTGATATGGATGCATTTTATGCATCTGTGGAGCAGAGAGATCAGCCAGAGTTACGGGGCAAGCCTGTAGCGGTTGGCGGTGCCGGAATGCGCGGTGTTGTCGCTTCAGCGAGTTATGAAGCGCGGGCATTTGGGGTAAGATCTGCGATGCCAAGCGTGACTGCCCAGCGGCTATGCCCAGCACTGGTCTTTGTGCGATCTCGCTTTGATGTCTATCGGGAAGTATCACAGCAAATTCGGGCGATCTTTCATGAGTATACAGATCTAGTAGAACCTTTGTCTTTGGACGAAGCTTTCCTAGATGTCAGTGAGAACAAGAAAGGCATGAAATCGGCCACCTTGATGGCTGAGGAAATCCGCCGTAAAATCAAGGAAGAAACACAACTCACGGCTTCCGCCGGTGTGTCGTTCAATAAATTTTTGGCTAAAGTAGCCTCGGATATCAATAAGCCGGATGGGATTAAGGTAATTACCCCAGATGTGGCGCTGGCCTTCTTAGAATCACTCCCGATTAAGAAGTTTCATGGCATTGGCAAAGTCACAGCTGAGAAAATGAAGCGGATGGGGGTATTTACCGGTAAAGAGCTTAAAGCGCTCTCAGAAATCGAACTCGTCAAGCGCTTTGGTAAAGCCGGGCGTCACTACTATCGGATTGTCCGTGCCGACGATCGCCGAGCGGTGAATCCCAACCGCATCCGCAAATCTATCGGTGCAGAGCGTACCTATCGAGACGATATTAGTCAGTTAGAGGAGATGAAAGAGAAACTGACCTACTTGGTTGGGGTCGTATTCCGCTATATGGAAAAATCAGATAACTACGGTCGTACTGTCACCCTCAAAGCTAAATCCCCAGATTTTAAGGTGATAACAAGAAGTCGCTCCTTTTCCAGCGAAATTCGGGATCTAAAGCTACTGGAAAACGTGGCCCACGAGCTCATTATGCAAAATAGAGAGGAGATTCCCAGTGTAAGATTACTGGGCGTTTCTGTATCCAATTTATCCAAAGAAGTACAAGGAGAGGGGATCCAACTTTCCTTTGACTTTAGGGATGGTGAAGAAGAAGAATAAGCAAACCGATGAAACTTATCATTTTTGACATCGATGGTACTTTGGTCTACTCCAACAAAGTCGATAGCCAGTGTTTTGCCGATACCTACGAAGAGGTGTATGGCCTGCCATTCCCCTCTATAGATTGGCGCCGCTATCCTGCCGTATCAGATACCACTATTTTTGATACCGTTATCCAGGAGCACTTCCAGCGTCGTCCGGATACGGAAGAGATGGTTGCCTTTTGCACACAGTTCGTGGCGAAGATCGAAGCCAAGCGGCAGACGCAACCTGAAGAATTCCGAGAGGTACCCGGCGCCCGGGAAGCCATCGATCAACTCCGTGCTCACCCAGACTGCATCTTAGGCATTGCTACCGGTGGCTGGGAGCGCCCCGCCCAAGTGAAACTTCGCCATGTCGGTATATCCTTAGACACGATTTTCTTCAGCGGCGCCGATGGCCACTGGACTCGGGAATCCATTATCGAGTCCGTCACCCAGCCCGCTCTGCAACATCACGCCGCCATCGAAAAGATCATCTACATTGGCGATGCCATCTGGGATGTCACCACCACCCGCAATCTGAACATGGATTTCATCGGCGTACGCCGCTCCCATGACCAAGAAGTACTCCTGAATCATGGCGCCACCCAAGTCATTCCCAACTACCTGGACTTTGACGCCTTCTGGCACGCCCTCGAATCGGCCACCCCTCCCCAATAGCCAGGAGAGGTGCCTGCATGGCGGCAGTTTCTCAGGTACCGTTTCTACTGATAAACCTTAGGGGATAAAGCCTTAGTGAATAAATCGGAAATGAGAAAACAGGGCTGGTGAAAGCTTGGTCCCGCCCCATCTATCTTGGCGATCGGCCAGGCGGGCTTCCAACTTCACCCTTCCGACTTCCCATGAGAATTTGGTGTCCGCCATAGGGAACTTTTTCTAATTTCCTGAGGTTCAGCTACTAGAGATTAATCTCCCAAAAAAAGTACAGGAAGGCTTGCATTTTTGTATTTTGCTCGTATATTTGCATCGCCTTAAACGAAAGGCGTTATTGAAAGTACGAAATGGGAAGGCGGAATTCGGAACTAAGGGTTTATTCCTGAGAAAAATTCCGACTTCATTATTCCTATTTTCGACTTATTTAAGATTCCGTAGCTCAGTTGGTAGAGCACTTGACTTTTAATCAAGGGGTCCTGGGTTCGAGCCCCAGCGG
>JAHQWA010000581.1 GCA_019634045.1 Saprospiraceae bacterium | reverse complement strand
CTTCCAGGTCACCAGGCATCATATTTGAAGACTTGATCATCATTGGGACTTCCGTAGGGGAGGGGCCGCAGCCTGCCAATCCAGGTCATATTCGAGCATTTAATGTTCGAACAGGAGAAAGAGCTTGGATTTTTCATACCATTCCACAACCCGGCGAATTTGGTTATGAGACCTGGTCGCCAGACTCCTGGAAAACCAATGGAGGTGCTAATAGCTGGAGCGGGTTTACGCTCGACTTTGAACGAGGAATTGTATACTTCGGTACGGGCTCTCCTTCCTATGATCATTGGGGAGGGGATCGCATTGGAGAAAACCTGTTTGGAAATTGTGTAATGGCCCTCAATGCAAAAACAGGCGAACGAATCTGGCATTATCAGGTGGTGCATCACGATCTTTGGGACTACGACATCCCTTGTGCGCCTACCTTGGTCACGCTTGAGAAAGATGGAAAAGTAATTGATGCAGTTGCTCAACCCACTAAAATGGGCCATCTATTCGTTTTAGATCGCGAAACGGGAGAGCCGATTTTTCCAGTGGAAGAACGAAGCGTTCCCAAATCGGAAATTCCAGGGGAAGCAAGCTGGCCTACCCAACCATTTCCAATTGAATCACTTCGGTATACGCAGCAGGAGTTTGAAGTTACCGATTTAAACCCAGCGGCCACAAAGTTTGTACAAGAGCAGGTGGAGAATATGGTAAATATGGGTCTCTTTACACCTCCTGGGGTAGATCCGGTGATCATGCTACCACAATTCAACGGCGGCTCTGAATGGTCAGGTGCTGGCTTTGATCCTGAAACCAACACTTTAATTGTAAATGCAAACAGTGAAGCAGAATGGATTTCTATGCTGCAAACACAGGGTAGTGAAGCAATGACTTTGGGCGAACTGGGTAAGCAAATATATCAATCCACTTGTTCCAACTGTCATGGCAGCTCCAAACCGGGTTTTGAAGCACCAAGCATTATAGGGTTATCCGGTGTAAAAGAAAGGATGTCGAAAGTGGAGGCCTTGTCAATTATTGAAGCTGGTAAGGGACTAATGCCGTCCTTCAAGTCTTTCTCTACAGATGAGAAAAACGCGATTATCGCTTGGCTATTTAAGGAAGGTGAAGCCGAAAAAGTAAAGGTAGAAGCAGATGTAAATAGTTGGAGGAACCGAATTTCCTATCTGAGTACAGGGCATTGGGACTGGAGAGATCCGGAAGGGTTTCCAGTGAATAAGAGACCTTGGGGCACCCTCAATGCAATTGATTTAAATAAAGGGGAAATCAAGTGGCAGATTCCATTAGGTACTTATCCGGAATTGGAAGCTAGAGGTATTCCAGCAACAGGGACCTTCAACATTGGCGGTCCTGTAATCACAGCTGGCGGACTGGTTTTCATTGGGGCGGCTCAAGATGAAAGAATGCATGCCTATGATAAAGACACAGGAGAACTATTGTGGGAATACCAAATGGATGCAGGTGGATATGCTACTCCCGCCACCTTTGAGGTAGACGGCCGCCAATATCTGGTGATTGCGGCAGGAGGCGGTGGAAAGCCGGGGACCAAATCTGGAGATAGTTATTATTGCTTTGCTTTGCCGAAATAAAACCGTTGTGTAGCCAGTATGAAGCGCCTTTGGAAATATATCCGGCATCTTTTTCGTACCTATCCTCGGAGGGCTTGGGGCGCCATTCTTTTGCTGTTGTTAGCCTATGCCTTTTGCTTGCCTCGGCCATTATTTGATGCGCCAACAAGTATGGTATTAGAAGATCAGGATGGCAATTTATTGGGAGCCCGTATTGCCGCGGATGGGCAATGGCGTTTCCCTGCGCCTGATAGCCTGCCACCGTCCTTTGTCCAGGCTTTGTTAGAATTTGAGGATCGTCGTTTTTACAGCCACTTGGGTGTTGATCTTCGAAGCATTGGTCGAGCGATTGTACAAAACGTGCGCAACCGACGTGTAGTAAGTGGTGGAAGTACCTTGAGTATGCAGCTGATGCGGATGGCCCGTGGGAATCGATCCAGAAATATTTGGCAGAAACTCATTGAAATAATCCAGGCGACCCGTTTGGAGTTATCCTACAGCAAGGAAGAAATTCTTAGGCTGTATGCGACACATGCTCCATTTGGTGGCAATGTGGTAGGTCTGGAGGCCGCGTCCTGGCGATACTTTGCCAAACGCCCCGCCCTGTTAAGTTGGTCGGAAGCGGCTACGCTAGCGGTGTTGCCCAATAGTCCAGGACTCATCCATCCAGGCCGCAAGCGAGCAGCATTACAAGCTAAGCGAGACCGATTGCTAGATCGATTATTAGCCGCAGGTACCATAGACCAGGTCACCTGTGATTTGGCAAAAGCCGAAGCCCTTCCTGCAAAACCCCTTCCCTTGCCTCGATTGGCTTCTCATCTGCTTGACCGGGCAGATCGTGAATATGTGCGCACCGAACAAATACAGCAATCCAGGGTACAGACGACGCTCGATCGCGGTTTGCAGCAACAATTACTTACTACCCTTAGGCGACATCAAAGGATACTTCGGGCTAATGGCGTTCATAATGTAGCAGCCTTGGTAGTAGATGTGGAAAATGGAGCAGTACAGGCTTATGTAGGGAATATCCTGGAGGCCGGGTTAGAGCATGGAGCTGAAGTAGATGTCATTACCGCTCCGCGAAGTACAGGTAGCATCCTCAAACCTTTGTTATATGCCCTTATGGTACAAGAAGGCGAAATATTTGGCGAAAGCCAGGTGCCTGATATTCCGATGTTATTAAGTGGCTATAAACCCGAGAATTACCATGAGCGTTACGATGGTTTGGTATCTGGTCGGCAAGCTTTGGTTCGCTCTTTAAATGTGCCTTTTGTTCATCTATTACAGCAATATGGTCTAGAGAAATTTCACTACCAACTAAAGAAATTTGGTTTTCAGCACATCACTTTCTCCGCCGATCATTATGGATTACCTTTAATTTTGGGTGGCGCAGAAGCCAGCTTGTGGGATCTTACCTCTTGCTATGCCTCCATGGCGAGGATACTCAAAAATACGTACGATCATCAAGGCGAATATGCAATCACCGATTTTCGGCCAGCACATTATTTGCATCAAAGAGAAATCGCCTCGTCGCCTAATTTGCGGAAAGAACCTCCATTTTTAGGAGCTGGTCCAATTTGGTTAACTTTTGAAGCCATGCAAGATCTTGAGCGCCCAAACGGAGAGGGAGAATGGGAACGTTTTTCTTCAAGCAAAAGAGTTGCATGGAAAACGGGGACTAGCTTTGGCTTTCGAGACGCCTGGGCCATTGGTGTGACTCCTCGTTACGCCATTGGAGTATGGGCCGGTAATGCAGACGGGGAGGGCCGACCGGGTTTAGTGGGAGTCCATGCTGCAGCGCCTGCACTGTTTGACATTATTAATAGCCTACCAGCTGGCGCTGCCAGTGATCTACAGTGGTTTGAAAAACCTTATGATGACTTACAAGAGATGGCGGTTTGTGCAGAGAGTGGTTACCTTCCTTTAGCTGATTGCCCGCGTGATACGGTTTGGGCAAGTTTAAATGGCGGGAAAGTGGCGGCTTGCCCTTATCATAAAATCATCCATTTGGATCAGACTAGCACTTGGCAGGTAAATTCTTCTTGTGTTTCTCCGGAGGACATGCTGCACGTTCCCTGGTTGGTATTACCCCCACTGGAAGCACACTATTATCGAACAAAACACCCGGGATTTGAACCCTTACCTCCATATCGGGCAGACTGTGAGACGACCGACGAGGAGGATGCCATGCAATTAATCTACCCAAAGCATCCTACGCGCATCTACGTACCAGTTGATCTGAACGGGGAATTGTCTCGCACGGTATTTGCTGTAGCACATCGCAATCCAGGTAGTACTATACATTGGCATATCGATGAGCAATTTATGGGGAGCACCGAAACCTTCCACAGCATGGAATTGAATCCCAGTGTAGGACCACATGTACTTACCTTGGTGGATGAACGAGGGAATCGACTAAAACAGCGGTTTGAAATTGTGGGTAAAGACTAATTGGGAGAGCTGCAATTGTAGCTTTTAATGGTTCAGTAAATACTGCATCATGTTGCGGATAAATAATGCGTTATCAGCAGCGCAGCTAGTTGATTGAGGCTCCAATAGGACACCGTAAAACCTCCATAAAACGAGAAATTCCCTTTTTCAGAGATGGGTTTGCTGTACCTGGATAACCCAATTGATTAAGCGTGGGGCTAGTGTGAAAAATGGATTGGTAATATTGATTGTCGATGAGTATAGAATGAGACATCAGTTTTTTTGAGATGAGCGATTCAATTATAGGGCTTTTGTCTTACTTTTAAGGCGGTGCGGCGCTATTCGAATTTAGCGCTCTTTAGGTAACTCTATATGCTAGCTATGACAAAAGTTCGAAAACTAAAAATAAACATTTCCAAGGAAATCGGTAGTGTTTCATCTTTGTTACTACTACCCACTAATGCAACGAGTTTATTGGTGCTAAGCCACGGTGCAGGCGCAGGTATGGAACATGCTTTTATGGAAATGCTTGCGCAAGAATTAGCTGCCCAACAAGTAGGGACACTCCGCTTCAACTTCGCCTACATGGAAAGAGGCGGCGGACCGGATCGACCTAAAAAAGCCCACCCTGCGATTGTAGCAGCCGTGAAAAAAGCGCTAAAATATGCTGACGGACTGACCTTATTGGCCGGAGGGAAATCCTTTGGTGGTCGGATGACTTCTCAAGTGGCGGCCAAAGGAGAATTGGACGCAGCAGTAAAGGGCATTGTATATTATGGATTCCCGCTACATGCTCCAGGCAAGCCAGGCTTAGAACGGGCCGCTCACCTATCTGATATCAGCATTCCTCAGCTCTTCCTGCAGGGGACTCGTGATGCATTAGCTCGTTTTGACTTGATAGAAGCCGTTTGTGTAGACTTGAAAAAAGCACATTTGGTTAGGATGGAAGGGAGCAATCATTCTTTTAAAACGCTGAAGCGTTCGGGGATCACCCACGAAGAGGCGGTTGCACAATTGGCTCGTGAAACGACAACATTTGCCGGGAGGCTTCGCTAAGTTAATCATCGAACCAAAGCCACATCCCCTTTAAAGACCTCCGTTAAACCATCCACAAAAGTAATTTCAGCCACATAAACGAAAACGGCACTGCTTAGGCGTTGTCCTTTGTAACTGCCATCCCAAGAATGGATGGGATCGTTCGGCATGAAGTTATCGTCCTGATAAATTAAGAGACCTTCGCGGGTGAAAATGCGTAAGGATTCGATGGCCACGATATCATTATCGCCATGGATATAGAAATAGTCATTATTCCCATCCAAGTTAGGACTAAAAGCATTGGGAATATACACCCTCCTGTTCTTATTCACTTGTACGAATACGGTAGCTTCTGCCTGACAGAAAGTGGCCGTATCTTCAGCCCTCACTCTATAGTAGGTACTAAT
>JAHQWA010000580.1 GCA_019634045.1 Saprospiraceae bacterium | reverse complement strand
GTTGCTGCTGTGCCCATTCTAATTTGGAATACTGCTGACCAGTTGCCCATTCCCTCTCCAAGCGTAATAACTGGTGCTGCTGGGGGTAACTTTGCCCATAAGTTATGCTGAGGTAGGCATCCTTGATAACCCTGGCAGTCGCAGATTTTGGCGCCTCATCTGGGGGTAAACCCTCTAAAACAGTCCTTCCGACTTCATCAGATATTTGCTGTTCCACGAGGAACTGTTGGGCCAATTCTCGAGTCTTGCGAATAGGACTGTTGTATTGTAACCAGTAACCGCTGGTATAAAACCAGGCGCCAATACTTACAGCCTCTTGCTCTATGGGAGGTAAATCCAACTTAGTTGAAATATCGTGAGCTCGCTCCGCCATAGCTTTGGCAAAGGCAAAATGATGAAATACCATCCGGCTTGAGCCATGGGTTTCAAACAATTGCCATATATGATCGGCCAGTAGCGGCCATCTTTCCTGCTGAGGGGGAGAATCCAAAGGCTGTCCTTCCATAATCTAATGGCTAGTACAGGGGGAAGATACGAAAATAAGTATTACCTATGACTAAACTGGCGGAGCCTCCTTGACCTCAATTAAGCCATTGTGATGAACTAAGGCAAATTCTCGTCGCCCAGCTGCTGGCGTAACCGCAATCACGGAAGGTTTAGAAGGAAAACGATGAATAATGCGATGATATTTCAAATCGTAGACTTCTCCTGAGGTTTCTCCCACAATGAGTAAGTTTCGACTGGCGAGAAAGGCTATATGCTTGGTACTTCTGATCTTCGTGCGAAGCATACTGCGTTCCGCATCCAGCTTCTGGAAACTAGGCTGGAAACCAGTGAGGTAAGAAGATTTCCGTAGGACCAGGCGTTTGGCCGTACTGGCAGGAGACATCTGTAAAGCTTGGATTTGCTCTGAACCAGAGACTACCTCCGTCTTACCGTCCATGGCTATACGCAGAACCTTACTACCCATATAGGTATAGAAGTAATTGTCCCGGAAAAACATCGGTTTTAAATCCTTTTTACCCTCCCAAAGTAAAAGCCGCTTCTGGACTACACAATCATAGGTGGCCACCACATTGCCTTTCTCGTCATAATGAATGCATTGCACATGACCATCATTCTCTGAAACCACCAGTGCTGAAGGTTTTTGACTTCTACCTTGGCAGATACGTACCAACCCCTTTGGAAGCCAGTCGGGGAATGTAACGGATAAGGGGTGCGGAAAGTCAAAATGATAGTGGCCACCTTCAAAAGCGATAGGAGCTGTATTAATGGGGGCAGAACTTAGCACCATCAGTTGAGTATCGGGAGTACCAGGCTCTACACAATGAAACGTCGTACTATCGGGGACTTGAAGAGGGACTCCCGTATATTGTACTTTGCCTTTCCAATTTACCCTAGCAATGATTAATTCTTTTGCTTTAACCCCAATCACAAGTAAAGAATGACTCAATGCCCTTGCCGCTTTCCATTTTACTTTAGTATCAAGCTGGATAGCTCTAGTTTGATCCTTAAAAGGAGGGATATGTTCTTTGTTTTTATAGAGGAATCGACTAGTGTCTTCTGGTAACAAAGGGTCATAATCCACAAAGTTCCGAAGTTTTGGCAAAAGATCTGGTTTGCCGCTCACGGCTTGTTCACTGATAATCGTATAAGCGATATCTCTTCCTACATTGGGTAACTGTTGATATTTTCGATTAAGAGTAATTAGAATCGGGACGAAATCTCTTTTTTTATGTGCTGGCACATGATGCTGATAAATCCAATTGATCTGTTGCTCAATATCTTCTCCCTCTTCTTGTGCCTGCAGTTGGAAGTGTTCAAAATATTGGAGTAGGCATCGCTCACTCTGTTTTGAAGTTTTCCAGCCTTCTAGTAGCAATCTCTGCGTTCGCTCGGGTTCCTCTAGCTTTTCCTGGCAAATGCGAGAGGCTTTTAAATAGTTGTCCGCTTTGAGTTGGGCGGCCATGGCCTTTTCATAATGAGGCTTGGCTTTGTCATATTGCTCCAGTGAGCTATATAGATCTCCTACTTTTTCATGTTGAGCTAGCTCTTTATAGGTCTCTATGGCCTCGAGGATCAGGCCGCCCTCTTCCAGGCAAATAGCTGCTTGGGAAAGATTGTTGAGGTGTTCCTTGTAGAGCGCGGCAGCCTCTCGATAATATTTTCCTTGTTTAAGGGCACTAGCTGCAGTATGGAAATCACCAAGGAGATGGGCGTATATATATGCGGCTTTTCGATGGTCCCCTTCCTCCAGGCATTTCTTGGCCATCTTTTGATACTTTTCCCGTAGGGAAAGGTAGTGCTTGTCTAAGTTCCAGAAGTCAGCTTTACTGCCGCCACCGATCTTCCCTAGGTTAAAGTCTGGGGTGCGTGATCCCAGGCGAGAAGAGGGAGGGGCTGTTCCTCGATTTTTATAGGGGCCATCCAAAGGGATGGAATAACGCAATGCCTGATCTGGGTCTTCGTCAAGCATTCGCAGGAGTCGCTGGATCTCTTTTTCCCTTTGTTTTTCCAGATCATCTAAACGCTGGCTGAGCCAGTCTCCGGCCTTTCCTAGCCAACCAGCCAGTGGGCTTGTTCCGCCTCCACCACCTGGATTATCATACCGGCTCATATTGCGCCTGGAACGATCGCCAGACTTATTTCGGTTTTGCTGCTCCTTCGACGATTTATTGTCTAAAAGTTTTTTTAGTAAAAAGCGCTGAAGGGTATTTAGGTCTTTCTTCAGACCGCTCTCTTCATCTTTGTCACCGCCTGGGATTTCATCTAACGGCCGGGTATCCATTTCAGATTTTAGGCCTGCCAATAGATCGGAAACGGGAGGAACATTGAGTTGGATGGAGCTAAGAGGAGGCCTTGGGGTGGACCCAGGGCGTGCTTGCTTCCAATTAAATGTAGCAAAATCCGGCAGTACGAGGAGTTGCTTCACGTTTAGCTGATCTTTTAACGCAAAACCAACTAAGCCGATCCGGGGGTGGTAGAAATTTCGATCATAGAGCAGCAGCTCTTCCCATTCATGTGGCAGAACTTGTGGTGTGATAGCGGCATTGATAGGGATGTAGAGCCGTTTGGAAATGCACTGAAAAGGGGTGGCCAAAACCGACAGCTCGGGTGCTTGGTTATGGCGAAAAATTACGAAGAGTCCCACAGGGCTAGGGTCGGAGACACTTGCCGGTACAGGGTAGCATTCGAGTGCCGAATAAGCTATTCCCCATTGACTCATAGTGCTGAGCCAATCCGAAGCTTTTGGACTAGATAAAAATACGGCCTTCACGGACCCATTCTTCTCCTCCTGATATGTTAATTGTAGGTTCACTTTAGCTTTTCAATAAATTTCTTTAGTGTTTCTTTATAAAATTGTGGTGCAGGTAATAGGCTATGTTGTTCTGCTTGCGGGATAAATGCACGTGCTCCTTGGCAATGGCCAGTGGAGGTCCAGCAGGGTAGAGAAATATTGATGGCGCAAACGATACTGATTTCTGGAATACTTGGATCACTGCTCTTCAGATGTAGAAAACCTCTAGAATCTATAAAAGCCTGACTACCATCCTCCCATTTTTTCACCGCAAAAAGAATATTGGGATTTTCTTGGATTAAACGTTTTCGTTGGCCAATTCTAGGTTCCTTGTACCTGGCCAAGCCTGGCTCTACCTTCTCCAAACGTAGTTGCGACGGTCCTACGGTGATTTGCCAGTCATTTAGGCATAGATGTCCAGTTTCATTGACATATACTCGTTTTATTTTACTGAGAATCGAGTATCCACTATTAACAATGGATTTGATCAAGGAGGCACTATGAGGCCTTAGCTGTTCTTGACGTATAAGCCCCTGAAAAACACCCTTTTTTTGATAAGGTAAGTCCAGTTTTTCCAAAGCACCCGTTGCTGTGTCAATTTGATAGTCCTCGTTATAATTGAACAACTTGAAGTAACCGTTCTGGTAAACTATGCTGAAAAAAGAATTGACGGTATCCATGACAATGGCATGTTGGCCAATGGTATCGTTCTCCAGTTTAATAGTGTATAATTGTAAGGTATTGGCCTGTCGGACCAGGATAAATACAGTGCCAGGCTCCTCATAACCAAAATGATAATCACCATACTCAATGTGCGTCAACAGTTCTTTGGCAGCACAGCCTAGGTGCCAGTTCATTCCCCCCCACAATAACACCCGATGATCCGGAGTAATACAAAGCACTCCTTTCTTGTTAGGAATCATAAAAGCATATTCACGTCGATAGTTGAATTGCAGTGCCGGGAAGTACAATGGAAAAACTTCAAGCCGTAAAGCATAAGGAAGATTTTCCGCCCGTTTGGGGTTTACAATCGGTTTAGCCGAGCGGGTGAATAAGAGCTTGTTCAGATCTATGTGAGACTGGCTCAATAACTTCCGGTTAGACTTGTGATATTGATAAAACCTAAACTCTCCTGTTCGATTGAGCAGCAAAACAAAATCTATGCGGTGCTTAACGCGATTGAAATGGACTTGGAAAGGGGCCTGCATAAAGGCTTCTTCCTCTGTTACCAGGATAATCTCTTGCTCGATCCCTTGTTCACCAAGCGACTGTTGAATATCCTCTAATGCCTCTCCACAGTGTAAGTGCGGGTGCAAGTGTTTCAGGGCTGAAAGAACTCCGCGCGGAGTAGAAAGGTCCATTTTAGTGGCAACAGAACCGGCCAAGCCATAGGTGCTTTGTTGGGCAATATCCTTTTTCTTTTGCCCGAACGCTAAGGCGGCAGATATACTGAAGACTCTTGGTATCCCCCACATCCTAATTGTTTGATCTACGAGTACTACTCGCTCACGGATGGCTTGATTCGGAGGTTCTTCCCGTCTGAGGTACAGTGCTTCATTGTTGATTAGGCGAGCACTGAGTACGTCTTGGTCCTGTGCCAATTCACTGATGAGGAGTCTATCAAAATCTCCTCGATTAGTGATATCCGCAACCCCGCCTAAAGGAAGATCGCTAGCTCCAGTCGAACGCATGGGAATATGGATCGCAGCCAAGAGACGTTTAGCTAAGCGAGCCAATCCTAGTGTTTTTGGATCTTCGGCTAATGCAGACAATAGATCTACAGGAACTTCTTCCTCTTCTATTGAGCTAGGAAGCGGTGCTTTCTTTAACCCAGTTTCTAAAAGGTTTTGCAGTTCTTCCTTTCCTGGAATCCAACTATACAGATAGCAAATATTCTCTAAGTCCGTTGTAATTGTTTTGATATGAACCTTGAGATTATTGCGGATAAATAGACTGTCCCAGCGCCCACTTTTAAGCGTATTTGCAATTTCCTGGGCTTTAGGAGCTGGAATTTTATTTGGTGTTTTTGTGATTAGGGTATTCAATAAATGAATCCGGTTATTGCCTTTTCTAGAGGCTGGCGGCAACGATTGGATAATTTCCAGAAATTCAAAGGCTTGTGTTTTGAACCCCATCAGGGTTGCACGCATTTGTTCTTCCATCGCCATCTTATTAATACAGTCCTCTACACTTTTTTCGGCGATTCTCAAGGAACGTTCTTGACAAGCTCCCAGCAGTAAAAGGACGGTTCCTAGGGGCGGAAGCCCCTCTTCTGTAACCACTGAAAGCAGGTTGGAGAGGTCATCTCGATAACATAGAGTATCTCCATTTTGCCATTCGACGATATCCCCCTCTTCTGCCCAGCACCAGAAGTAGTGCCGAGAAGCCCTGAAATAACTGTGTATTTGAGTCAATGAGGATTCCATGATCTTAGGAACTAAACAAGATTTTTGAAATGTTTTTCAGTTTTACGAACAGCACTTCTAGAAGCCTGTACAAACTGATCTACTGGGGGCAATTCAGACAACTGCTCAGCTTGATATAATAATAGGCCACCTTTTTCTTTGACATGGGTTGATGATATGATCTCTGCCATAATTGGGTATTCAAAATCCCATCCTGCCGGCAATAACACCTGCTGTGTTTGCCAAAAAAGCTGACCAGGAAGGGGAGGTAAAGGCTTCCCATATACCATAAGCTGTGCTTGCTCAGAAACAGCGAAAAACAATGGTTTAAGCCTTATATTAGAAGCCGCCAGAGCGTATTCTTGCCAGAGCTTCCAAGGAAGCAGAAGGAAATTGGCTGCTTTCACATCCTTGGATCGTACAAGGTTGACGGAGATACGCTCTGTCACCTTAGCTGGTAAAGCAGCAAGCGGCATTTCAATAGACACAAATGATGCAACAGGCAACCAGTCCAAAGCCGGCACCTTGGCAACAGGAGTTAAACCCTTGACTGGAAATAGCCGATCACTTTCATCTACCCAAAACCTTCCTTCAGCAGGTAATTGTTGAAGCGCCATAGGAATAGCCCCCTTTTCTACTTCGGACTTAAGCCAGATTTTTTCCTCATCTTCTGCTATCCAGCAATTGGGGAGACCCCTTATGTTTCCAAGTTGCTGGCTATATTTCTTTTCGATATGTAAAATAAGGATAGACACTGCTATTAATTCAGGTTATTATGTTGCAAGATTTTCTGCCATAAGGCAGTGATCGGGGCTTGTACATATTGGCGCTGATTATCATTACTGATCCACTCGGAACGCCCATTTAGGTAGCGAAGCCTGTCCTTGATCTGTACTCTTTCAGCAGTGGAAGTAGATGCGGTGTCCCACTGGTTTTGTAATTCATTTACTTCCTTAAAAATTTCATCGGGATCGGGGAGGTTGCTCTTCGAGGCTCTTGGATGTTGGTTGGGTGTTTGATCCTCTTCGACCATACCATTTACGATTCCCGCGATGATCTCTTCTTGTTCCTCTGTATCCCAAATGTACCGCATTACCCAGGTATCTGATAAAATAGCTTCCTCGCGATGGCACAACAGGGCACTAGCTGCGATTAGGCGTTGAATTTTTACTGCACGGCGATCTGAAACTTGCACACCAGCGTTTCGTAGTTGCTGAATCAGTGCTAGGTAAGGCTTTCGAATCGCATCTAGATTGACAGTACCTATCCGTTCTTGCAAAGACCCGATTTCCGCTGCGCTAATCCCCTCAACTTGAGCCGTTTTTTTCTGCTCTAATTTCCAACCCGCATCTAAAACATGACTGAGCAGATCTGGTGCCACATTTTCACACCTCACACGAATTAGAAAACGGTCAAAGAGGGCTTGTAAAGAATCATCTTCAGGAAGGTGATTACTCGCTCCGACGATCATCAGGGCGGGTAGATCTTTGGTTTCTTTACCTCTCCGGAAGATGCGTTCATTTAAAACCATCAGCAAACTATTAAGGATAGCACTATTGGCATTGAGCAATTCATCCAGGAAGATCAAGTTCGCTTCGGGCAGCATTCCTTCTGTATTCGTCAAGAGTTCTCCTTCCCGGAGTTTGCGAATATCAAAAGGACCAAAGAGCTCATTGGGCTCGGTAAACCGGGTCAACAGATACTCAAACGTTTTACCATCCAACAGTTTAGCTAAAGACCTAACCATCGCACTTTTGGCAGTACCTGGAGGGCCTAACATGAACAGGTTTTCTCGGGCAACCAATGCAATCCCCATTAGATCGATGATCTCATCCTTACCAACGAAGGTGTTTTTGAGGTGATGCAGTACCGTATTTAATTGGTCAATTTTCGGAATACTCGTTTTCATTCTCTAAGTGGTTGAATACCTCTGGAAGTAGTTCTTTAGGGTAAAGGCCCGTTAGGGTATGAATCCAGGGCGTTAATTGTAGTTTTTTGATTTCAGAATATGCTTTCTTATCCAGGAGCCGCTCTAAAAATAGAAGCCTGAGCCCTTCGTGTTTTAGTATGTCAAATAGCTGTTCTTTGTTGGGCAAGGTGGCCCAACCGATAGCGGAATAAGGCCACTGAAAGGCCAGCTTATTGAAATAAGCTAGTAGTATGTCTCCTGGTGCTAAACCTTTCGTCAATTTCGAAAGATCTCCCATATAACGTAAGCAAAGATCGGCAGAACAAATACTAGCGGCCGTGATGGTACCGGGGTACAACTTTAGTTCTTTCTTGATGGTGTCTTCATCCAGCGCTCGAAGTAAAGCGGCTTGTACGGCCCTATACAAGAACTTAGCAGACCAAATGGCTGCTGTAGCGTCGAAGGGAATAGGGGCATGAGGGGTGTTAAGTTGTTCTTCGGTATGAATCTCTTCCAGGAGATGTTGAGCCTCGATTTCTTCTACCTCCGAGAAGGACTCCAGTCGATAAGCGACTATTACCTCTCCCTCGGAGAAGAGTCCAGATAAAAAGGAGTGTAAGGAATTTGTTTTTTGAGGCATATCGGAATTCTCAACATAATGTCCTTCAGATCAGTTCCCCGAATGACAGAATTAACAGCTTCTAAGAGCCAACTAACAATTTACAGAAAAACCAACAGTTGTGCTAGCTGAGCCGCATCTGGTCCTCTAAAGCCGATAGATCTGCCGCTAGCTGCGCCAATTTAGCCTCCGTTTCAGTCGAGATCTGATTCCCCTCCATCCAAGCATGACAATAACCTGCATATTGCATACCAAGGTAATCGGCTGAGTGTTCAAAAGGGGCTGCAAAACTAGGGTAGTCTTCTGAATCTCCATTACAACTGATAACAAGCATAGTCTTGCCGCGTAGTTGCCTTCCCTTCTCTTTCCGAATTTTTAGCAAATCTGAAATTCGATCAAAAAACGTTTTCATAACTGCACTCATCGAATACCAATAAATAGGGGAAGCAAAGATTAATATATCATAGTTCAATACGCGGTCGATGATCTTAATAAAATCGTCATCTCTATTTTTATGCTCATAATCATAATAAGAGAACTGCCAATCATTGAGGTCGATCAGGTCACAGTTGTGTAATTCGGT
Organism: Saprospiraceae bacterium; assembly: GCA_019634045.1. Classification (GTDB taxonomy): domain Bacteria; phylum Bacteroidota; class Bacteroidia; order Chitinophagales; family Saprospiraceae; genus DT-111. The sequence goes on along the minus strand of JAHQWA010000580.1, from coordinate 2,410 downwards.
AAGACGGTCAACTACTTGGCGCGTATTGCCATTGCTGCGCGCGCTACCCAGAATTACGAGTGATCTTGGCGTCTTTTTCATATATGTGGTTTAGAAATTATTTTTATTGTTTTGAGTGCTACGTCGATCTTTTTATCTTTCTACTCGGATATTTTTGTGAATAAGTTGCTTGAAGTACGATCCAGCAACAGAGAGCATAAGACTTCCACTCAAAAGGTGGACTAGAAAGCACAAAAATTCTCTAAGAACTTTTATCTTTAAGTATATCCTCAGGAAGCCAATCCCTAGGTTTTCCAATCACACATACACCTGACCATTACGCCCTTTCTCCCCATGCCTTAGTTCGCCTCTAGTTTGGAGTATTCACTAATACCACACTACCAACTCAAACCATCATGATGAGGTTCTTCGTTTTTCTCATTGTCCTCCTTTGTACAGCCTGTCCTAGCAATACTACCATAGATATAAGCGGACAGGATTGGCAGTTAGACCGCTGGACAGCCAGTACGTTACCTGAAGATATTAACATTACAGCGACTTTTGCAGATGGCCGCCTAAGCGGGAAAGCAGTCTGCAATCAATACTTTGCTGACGCCTTAGTGCAAAAGGATAGCGTATTAATTAAGACAGTAGGAGCGACAAAAATGCTTTGTCCCGAACATGCAGATGTAGAGCGTCAATATCTAAATTATCTTCAAAGAGCAACCGCCTACCAAATCAACAAAAATGAATTGACGCTTCAATGCGGAGAGGTCACTTTATATTTTAGCCCAGTGCCCGAAGAATAAGAATGAAGCTTCAAATGCTAGGCGGGTAAGTAACTACTGACTCATTACAGCTTCAAGTAGGATTTCCCCATCCATTTTGTCTTTTGGTGTTAGACCCATTAGACGTGCCATGGTCGGTGCAAAGTCTACGGTAGCTACTTTACGATCAATTTTTTGGGCGGGTACCTTCCCTCCAAAGAAAAGGATCGGTACATGCTGATCGTAGTCGTAGGGAGATCCATGAGTCGTTCCACTAGCTTGGTAGCCTACTAGGTAGTTTTCCTTGAATCGCATCTTGATATGGTGACCGCGCTGTGCATAACTAGATCGGCGGAATAATTCTTGAATCTCTTCGCCGGTGCTTTTGGCTAAGGTTTCCAGGGTAAAAACCTCCTCCACAATGTCTAGGTCACCAATGACTTCCGCAACGATTGCCCGGACCATCTTATCTCCCAAACCTGCCGCTCGCGTGAGTTCATAATCAGGGGTGATGCCGGAGGAGCCAGCTGACATAAATACGCCTCCCGTGACGCCTAACTTGGCTTCGACCTCCTTCTCAACTTTATCCAGCATGTTACCGAAATCCTTGCTACGTATTCTCTTGGCATCAATCCCTTCTGTACTCAATTGCTCGGGCATCGGCAATACGCCATGATCTGCGCTAAGCCCTAAAACATAATTTGCTCGTCCGACCGTCTCATCCAAATAGGCAATGAATTCTCCGATATATTGATCCAGCCACAGGTAATAATCTTGTACTTCATGACTCATGGGACCAAAATGATGGCCGATGGCATCAGCGTTCGAACAGCCAATAAATAGCACATCTGTTTCGTCATCCATCCCTAGCCCCTCCTCTGTGATGATACGTTCGGCCATATCTAAGACAAACTTATCACCTAATGGTGTGAGACGCATCATCATGGTGTTCTTCATTTCGGGTCGGATAAAACCAGCTGTTCGGGCCTTGGTATGCGGGAATTCAGGTAGGAATTGTCCATTTTCAAAAATGAAGTTATCAGCACGAGACCTACTATACGCCTCCTCTGGCAGCTTTTTATGCCAACCTTTTTCCATCTCAGCAGCATACATTTTCTCAGCGGTCATCTCTGCTAGATAATTAGGCAGTGTATTCCCATAGTGAGAAGAAGAAATAAACTTCAAGCTGCCGTTGTCAAACCAGAAGGCGTGATTGGGCTTCTTTCCGCCTAGTAATATGCTGGTTCTATCTTTGATCGCTACGGAAAAGACTTTGCTCTTATTCGAGGCCTTCTTTACATGATCACCCAATGCCCGACGCATTAAGTTTTTCGGAGATACGCCTGGTTTTTCCTGAGCCCCTCCAATCAATTTGGTGTTGGGGTCTACAACAGCATAATCAGTTCGTTTACTTTTTTGATTGTAGAAGTTGTTTTCAATGATTCCATGGTGCATAGGATAACACCCGGTGGAAAGTGTAGCATGGCCAGGGGCGGTAGCGGTCATAGAATGCTCATGATAGGCTTTGGTGTACAAAGTACCCTTATCTGCTAATTCTTTAAGACCGTGTTGGAAAAGATCCCCAAATCGTTCGAAGTAATCATAGCGCATTTGATCAACGGAAATAACGACAGCAAGCTTTATAGGCTTCGGTTGGTTGTAGT
>JAHQWA010000579.1 GCA_019634045.1 Saprospiraceae bacterium | reverse complement strand
GATTTAGAACCCCGAATTAGGAAACGATCTTCGAAACTAGCTTTGATGCCATGAAGGGCTGTAAGAAAGGAGGTAAAGCCAGCTAAGAATAATAAAATGAAAAATGCTGTTCCCAAAAGCTGACCTAATGTACCCATCAAACCAAACACAGTGGCCATTGTAACAAATATTAGATTGGGTCCGGCGTCTGGGGCCATCCCGTAGGAAAAGATAATCGGAAATAACATAAATCCCGCCAAAATGGCTATGAAGGTATCGGCGAAAATAATCCAGGCAGCACCCGTAACCATATTGTCTTTTTTAGATGCATAGCTTCCAAAAATAAATGCTATCGTCATACCTACTCCCACCGAAAAGAATAACTGACTCATCGCACTCAGGACCGTATCAATGGAAATCTTACTGAAGTCAGGTTTCAGGTACCAGCGGTAAGCTTCCATCGCCTGATCCAACGTCCCGGCCCAGAGACTTAGGCCGATCATTATCAGTAATAAAGCGATCATCATTCCTTTCGTATATTTCTCCAACCCCTGTTGCAACCCCTGCTTCAATATCCACCAGGTCATGGCCAGAATTAATAATACGACGCTTATGATCTTTACCGAAGAAGCAGCTATTGTGCTAAAGTGATCCCCTAATACATCTGCACTCATACCGTTAAATCTGCCAACCAAGGCTTCATAGGCATAAATGAGCACCCATGCCAGAACCACGACGTAGTATGACATGATCAGGATATTTCCTATCACCCCAAACCAGCCAAAGTAATTCCAGGATTTACGGCTACTCAATTTTCCAAATCCGAGCAATGGTGTAGTTCCAGCCATTCGGCCCAAAGTCATTTCCATAATAAGAATTGGGACGCCTATAATTAAGCATAAGATGATATAAACAAATAGGAAGGCACCTCCCCCACCCTCTCCGACCATGTACGGAAATCGCCAAATGTTTCCAACTCCAACTGAAAATGCAGCCGTAGTAAGTATGAATGCTAGCCGACTAGACCATTGTTTGTTTGCCATCTATTTTATCTTGCTATTGATTACGACTCATAAACCCAATCTCCACCAACCATCGTTTTCAAGATAGGAATATTAATGATCTCCATCGGGTCCACCTGCTTTGGATCATTGCCTAAGACCACTAAGTCAGCCAGTTTTCCTGGTTGTAAAGATCCTTTTTCATTTTCTTCGTAAGACGCATACGCACCATGGATCGTCCCAATCATTATGGCTTCCTCAACCGTAATTTTTTGGTTAGCACCCCATAATTGGCCATCATAACCTACTCTCGTTACACTCGATTGAATAGCCATCATAGGCTCGAATGGTCCGGGTGGATAATCCGACGTCTGCGTCACTTTAATCCCAGCATCTAGGAAGCTGCGCAATGCAAACATATTATTCAGTCGTTCTTCCCCATAAAACTTCATCTTCTCGCTATGCCAATACACATAGGTAGAGAACGGACAGGGTATGGCATTCAGTTTTGCAATTCTCTTAACCAGCTCATCATTAACCACTGTACAATGCTCTAGTCTAAATCTTGGATCGCGTTTGGGCATTTCTTTTTGCAGGCGTTCAAACACATCCAGGGTGAGTTCTATCCCTACGTCACCATTAGCATGGACTCCGATTTGCCAACCCCCTTCGTGTGCATCACGACAGATTTCATACAACGCTTCGGGCGTAGACGTCAAAATACCATAATCATCGTCACTGCCAATATAGGGCTTCGATAGTCTCGCCGTGCGTTCCGAGATAGAGCCGTCTATAGCTGTTTTCAAAGGCCCAACTTTTACCCAGTCGTTGCCAAAGCCTGTTTTGATCCCGGCTTCCATCAGTTTATAGATGCCGAGCCCGCGTATATGACAATAGACTCTGGTTTTCAGGCGCCCCTGTTCATGAGCAGCATGGTAGGCTTCCAAATCCCAGGGCGAACCACCGGCATCATGGACGGACGTTATCCCTTGTTTCGCCAACATTTCTGAAATCAACTCAACTGCATCCACATTCATCTCATCCGTAATTTTAGGGCGATGCTTATCAAAATAGTCAGTAGCCGTTTCCAGGATTCGGCCAGTCAATTTCCCAGTTACTTTATCTCGGTCAAAGTGACCTCCGTTAGGGTCAGGTGTATTTTCATCGACCCCAGCTACTTGGTAAGCCATGGAATTGACAAACGCAGTATGTCCTCCTCGGTGGGTAATAATAACTGGATGGTTGGGGGCGATGTCATCTAAGTCCTGCCGATTGATGTAACGAGATTCGGCAGTTTTGGTATCATCATACTTAAAGCCAAATACCCATTCTCCAGCCCCGGTTTCTTTGGCGCGTTGCCCGATGGCTGCTTTAATCTTCGCTATGGAATCCAAGGAACAGTCCACATCAATGAGATGCATACGTCCGGAGTAGCCCGGATGCGAATGCGCGTCAATAAACCCCGGCAAAACAGTCAAGCCTTGCAAATCTATTTTTTGAGTAAAAGAGGTGGCCAGTTTTAGCACTTCTTCATTTGAACCTGTTGCTAATATGCGATCTCCAAAGAGGGCGATAGCCTGAGCTTTTGGCTGAGTTGGATCCACCGTGTGAATAGTAGCATTATGGATAATCGTATTAGGACCAGTTTTTACCAATAGCCCAGCTGCGGCTGGTCCCATTAGCTGTAGGAATTGTCTTCGATTGAATCGCATTGGTTTTTAACGTATTGTTTTGATTATTTAAGATAAGAAAAGGTAAGGGGATTTGAGTACAAATTGGTGATTAATCATTACCAATTCCTCTAAAGTTTCAACAAGGGTACAACTGTCTACTCTTACTGTTTGATGGATCCCTAGACGACGGCCTTAGCGGTTGTGTCGAACAACTTAGTCAATTGACTCAAGTGGTAGAAAGTGGAACCTTTGATGCAAATGCGTCCGGGCAAATGGATGCTTTCTTAGATCCCATTATAGTGATAACTAAGCCGTCGTCGAAAGATGCTCCTGCAATGGCATGTGTTCATATTAGAGCCCGATGACATCTGGTCGTTGTATTTTCATCAGGTCCATCAATGGCTGTTCAATCGCCTGTTTGTAGCTGTTGTGACTACCAATTATCTGGATGTGATTGAGGTTCATGTCACCTTGGGCTTGGCAGGAGGGCTTTAAAGCAGAAAGTAGAAACCATAAACAGCACAAGAAGATGAAGTTTCGATAGAGCAAATGATGGTCACTCATACTATGCCATGTACTAAAAACCGTTGTAAAAATACGACTCCAGTTTCCCACTAGTAGCCCTGATTTTGTGTCAAGAATCCCGGAAGATTGGAAGCACCGTCGATTGCACTTTGTGGTATGGGAAATAACCTATTGTGTACATCCGAACTTGTCTTCTCAGTCCACGTATCTTCGTACTTTCCAAAACGGATCTGATCGTTTCGGCGATGTCCCTCCCAGTATAACTCAAATCCACGTTCTCTGAAGAGTGTTTCAAGATCAAGGGCATCCCACGGCTGAGGTGTCTGATCAGGTCGAGCATTTCTCGATGTCCTTAAGGTATTTATGTCTTCCAGTGCACCGGCTGCATCGCCCAGTCTCATTTTGGCCTCGGCACGATTGAGATAGATCTCTCCCAGTCGCAAAAGGACGATATCTACGCTGCTGCCATTTGTTCCATTTGGCGATGTGCGACTAAACTGGTGCTTTGCAAAGCGAAAGCCAGTATTGTGAAAACTCCCTTCCGCGGTAAAGTCGATCTTTTCGACATGCGTTACGTACACTTCCTCTTCTGCTGTCCTTACTGAACTGGTCGCATCTTCTCTCACAGGATAAATTTTTGCCGCGCCATCATCACAGGCCAGGAAATTACCATCGGGACCTTCTCTCGGCCCCCACTGGACACCCCTCAAAATACCTCTGTCCATTTGAAATTCCAACGCAGGAACACAAAAAAAATGGTTCTCATCATTGGCGGGTGACAATCCCGAAAGATCCTGCAACTCGTCCGGCACCATCGTATTTTTTTGGTAGAATCTCGCGTCAGCTTCGGCCGGATCTTTGTCACCGTATGCATCGACCCAGGTCTGATAAAAATCGGGAGTTGCTGCCGGTCCATTTGTACCATCGGGATTGCCATCGGCTATCCATTCGGGTCTGGCCAGCATAGCACCTGACACGGACCAATATGCCCAGCGGCCGTGTTCGTTTTGCAATTGACCTCGCTGATCCAAGGCAAAAATCAATTCTCTATTGCTATTATTTTCATCATTAAATAGTGCAAAATACTCCGGCGATAAAGTATAATTACCGGAATTAATGATGTCGGTCGTATACTCTATTACTTTGTTCATATCGTCTGCTTCGAAACTTGGTGTTCCGTAGGGATCTCGATAAACTGCTGCATTGAGATGCAGTCGAGCCAATAAGCCCAAAACAGCTCCTCGAGTAAATCTACCAGGACCCCGATCTGTACTGGCATTAATTACATCAACAACAGATTCCAATTCACCTTGTATATAGTCGATTGCCTCCTGGCCTCTTAGGATCGTAGATGTTTCCAGTGAAGATTCTTTTCGAAAGACAAGGCCCCAGCTTTCCAGCATCAACATGCTGAGGTAAGCTCTCATCGTGATCATTTCATGTAGTGCTGCCGTGGCCTCACTAACTCCAGCCTCCGATAGAGGTCGCAAGACCTCAATAGCACTGAGTGCTCTAGAGATATTTGTAGTTACGCCATTCCAGGCATCGCGATTTAGTGAATTGGAGGGAGTCATTTGATGAGCATGGGCAGCGATAAATTTTCCTCCATCAAACCAATCGGTACCCCCTCTAGCCGGCAATATGGCTTCGTCTGAAGAGACTTCCTGCAAACCAAAGTAGATCGTGTGTCTCCAGACTCCTCGACGCATATATCCATATGCGGGGGCAATGGCTCCACTGATCGCTTCAGCCCGTCCTGTGCCGGAAAACGACTCGTCAAGTACTTCTTCGATCAAATCCGTACAACCGAAATTTGTGATGATCATTGCTGCCACCAAAAAGCTCTTTATAATGAATATATTTCTCATGTTTTCAACTTTTAATTTTATTGAAACGATTTTGATTTCATCAGATTAAAATGTCACGTCTAGACCCACTAAAAATGTTCGTGCGGTCGGATAGGCAAATCGGTCAATGCCGAACGTCTGGATGCCGCCAAGAGAGGAACCCGTGCTGACTTCGGGATCAAATCCGGAGTAGTCAGTAAGTACAAATAGATTCTGGCCAGTCAGTGATATCCGGAGATTTTTTATTGAATTTCTCAAAGCACTCTGCTCTCCGATTAAATTATATCCCAGCGTGAGGTTGTTCAGTCTCAGAAAATCTCCCTTTTCTAAAAACCGTGTGGAAACCTCATTGAAGTTGGTGATTTCCTCATTTGGAAACGCCACCGCAAAATCAGTTGTATTGGAAGACACTGCCAACTTTCCTTTTATAAAGCTGGACATCGCCGTATGATTGTATACTTCGTTGCCGGATACTCCATTGAAATTAACTCCAAGTTCAAATCCTTTGTACTCAAAGTTGAAATAGAATGCGTAGATTGTTGTAGGCAATGCGGATCCCACGACTGATCTATCGCTATCTAAAATGGCATTGTCGCCATTGGTGTCTGCAAAAAGGTTTAAGCCATCCTCACCAATCCCATCAAAGGTCTGCATGTAGAAAGCACCAATCGGTTCATTGTTGATGTATCCATTGATCGTAGCACCAGTCTGGCCCGCTCCTTGGGCCACACCGGTGGTTAATACAGAAAAAGGCGAATCTGTTATTTCGTTATTTATGATTGATATATTTCCACCTACATTCCATTGGAAAACAGAGGTGGAAATTGCATTGTAGTCGAGTGATAGTTCAAATCCACTATTCCTGATTTCCATGTTGGGAATATTGGTCCAAAACGTAGATGTTGGCTGCACCGGATCTGGAGCCGCAATTTCAAGCAGTATGTTGTCTGATACTTTATTGAAGTAGTCTAATGTTCCCGTTAATTTATAGTCAAACAGGGCAAAATCGAGACCTACATTGGTTTGCGTAGAAACTTCCCACTGGATATCAGGATTTGCAAGACGCGTAAAGGTGATCCCAAAGGGATACTGATCAATATTTATTTGGTCTGGTTCCAACGGATAGGTATTATTTGATTCCGAGCCGAGCTGTGCCCTTGATTCGTTGAAGCTCTCTTGAGTGATCTTAGACGGAATTTCTTGGTTACCGGTTTTTCCCCAGCTGATTCTTAGTTTGAGATTGTCAAATATGTCATTGTCAAAAAAGTCCTCGTTTGTAATATTCCACCCCAACCCAAACGATGGGAAAAAACCATATTTATTATTTCCTCCAAACTTCGAAGATCCATCGGATCTCACAGTTGCAGTCAGGAGATAGGTGTTATCGTAGCTATAATTGATCCGGCCAAAGAATGACTGTAATTCATTTACCTCTGCACTTGAGACAACGGAAGTCCTCAAGTCATCTGGACTGGTATGATCTTGATATATGGGATCAATACCATTATCAATAAATCGCTCAAATGCAATAGATCGGTTGAAATCGAAGAGCTTTTGGTAGGAGTGACCAGCGAGGACACTCACATTGTGAACACCTTCTGCAAGGCTATAGGACAAGGTGTTTTCGATCAGCTCATTTCTATTTTCTCGTTGGATAGACTGCAATGAACCTCCCGACAAATCAGCCAGTGCAGAAAAAGGTTTCCACTGCAGATTTCTCGATGTAGTAGAGTAGTCCACCCCAAGATTCAACTTGTAAATGAGTCCGTCCATAATCCGAATGGATGGAGAAATTGTTGCCAAGATTCGATTGTTGATTGACTTATCAGAATAGATTTGATTTCTGGCAAGAGGATTTAACCTATTCTCATCAAAAACCGATGGGGTTCCATCTTGGGCTAGTGCGGGGATGGTCGGATTTAACTCCAACATATCGACAAGGGTCGAAGTAATGTTGGGTCTGAGGTTTACAGTGCGAGCTGCTGAGAGGTTATAATCTATCTTCAATCGGCCGTCTAATGCGGATTGATTCATGTTTAATCTTCCTGAATATCGTTGCAGGTCACTGCCTTTCAGAATACCTTCCTGATCTTGATAACCGGCAGATGCATAGTACGTGAATTTGTCAATAGCCGCGCCACTCATTGAGATATTGATATTATTTGTCATTCCGGTCTGGGTCAGCTCATCTTGCCATACCGTGTTTGCACCACCGTCCTCAAGTCGGCCACCGATGGCCGTCACCTGCCTTCTGAACTCGTCGGCACCAAAAACATCAATCTTCTTGGCGATACTCGACCAAGCGGTGGATGCCGAGACACTTACTTCTGATTTTCCTTCAACACCTCTTTTAGTGGTAATGACGACCACACCGTTCGAAGCTCTGGCCCCATAAAGAGCTGCTGCGGAAGCATCCTTAAGTACATCAATGCTTTTTATGTCGGCCGGATTGATAAAATTCAATGGATTGTTTGCGACTCCAGTCGATGTATTGTCAAGTACGAAACCATCTATAACATACAAGGGAGTAGTCCCAGATCGCAGACTTCCTAAACCTCTGATAATTACATTCTGTGCAGCACCAGGCTCTCCACTCACACTAGATACATTGACACCTGCGACTTTTCCTTGCAGGAGCTGCCCTGGGTTGGTGACGATACCTCGATTAAATTCATCCTCGCCAACGCCGCCGATGGCACCCGTGATATCTGACCTTTGTTGAGTGCCGTAAGCCACGACCACCACATCCTCCAATGCAGTCGTGACAGTTTGTAATACGATCTTAAGTTGACTCTCATTTCCAACAAGGACCTCTTGAACATCATATCCTACATAGGAGATAATCAAAATGTCGCCTTCATTGGCTGCGATAGTAAAATCACCATCGATGTCCGTGACCGTTCCTATTTCAGATCCTTTCACTAGAATGGTGGCACCTACGAGTGCATCACCATTTTGATCTGAAACCTTACCAATTATGTCTAGGAATTCAACCTTCGAAATAGAGGAAGAAGAGAGATCGACTAATAAAAGAAGAAAAGAAAGGCCAAATAGCATGGCCCTAAGCAGGAAAGTTTTCATATCTTTCAAGGTTTTATTTTTAAAATTGGAGATGATGCTATGATAACCGCCAAGTAGATAGCATCTCTCCATTTGTCCAAAATGGATATTTCATGCGTCTCAAGCTAGCATTACAGATAGCTGAGTAAGAATTGAGATAGTCTATAATTCCTTTTACGAAAGTAGAGGGTCTTTGTTAATTGAAAAGGGGAAGTATATTAACTTTCGGTAAAGTGGGTAACTTTAATTCCTATCGATTTAAGGAGCAAACCTTCTGCCCTACGTTTCTTATACTCATCATTAGGCATCATTGCTCGGAGTTCCAACGCCAACCAAAAATTCATTGCTCGAAATAAAACAAATGTTGTTGCCATATCAATATTTCTGTGGAGTCGATTTATTGAAAATTCCAGGAATGAGCCATTCAACATTACTTCGCAGCCTCAATATTCCTTCGCATCCCTTCAAACTTTGTTCTTCGCATTGGACTTCCTATCGCAATCTTCTCAAATATCTCTTCCGTCAGCTCTAGCCAATCCGTTCTTCTCATCTCCAGCAATTCGGGATTGGGCATCAGCTTAGCATCCTCGTGGGGTTTAGAAAACCTGTTCCATGGACAGACTTCTTGGCAAATGTCGCAGCCGAAAATCCACCCTTCCATTTGTTTGTCCAATGGCTCGGGAATAACTTCATCTCTTAACTCGATGGTTAAGTATGATATGCATAGACGCCTGCCCAACGGATGCCATTGGGCAGGCGTCTATGCATCGCGTGCAGGTGCCGCAATGGTCTTTTATAGAATGGTCATAGTCCATCTCAAGATCACAGACGATCTCGGCCAAGAAGAAATAAGAGCCCATTTGCTGGTTGAGCAAGAGGGTGTTCTTCCCAATCCAGCCTAGCCCACTGCGTTTGGCCCAATCTCTTTCTAATATAGGTGCTGAATCCACAAATACTCTTGCTTGAAAATCACCAATAACGGATCGCATATCTGCGACAAGGGTCTTGAGTTTTTTGCGAACGACTTTATGATAGTCTTTACCCAAAGCGTACATGGCTACTTTGAGCTCAGCCTCGGATAAGTTATCGGGGGTATAATAATTATAAATCAGCGAAATAACCGACTTGGCTCCCGGAAATAATTTTCGTGGATCAACGCGTAAGTCGAAGTGATTTTCCATCCAACTCATCTTACCATGGGCTCCCTGACTTAACCAAGATTCTAGACGCTTCGCTTCCTCCTCTAAAAACGTAGCTTTTGAAATACCGATGTGGGGAAAGCCACCGTCAACGGCAAGTTTTTTGATTTGCGCAGTAAAGTTCAAGGCTTAGGATATTTCTTTTAGCACCATGCCTGTTGGCTTAATGTTCAGATAATCGATCATTACTAACCTTTTCAAGAGTCCATCAAAATATTTTGTACTTACTGGTCCCCAGCCTTCATTATCGAAACCATGAAGGTTAAAGATTAACCAACCTCCCGGCCCTTCGAGGAAAGTGTCTATTTCATTTTCTAAATAGTCATCACTAAAGCCAGGACCTTGAGTCCAACATCCAAGTCTTATTGGCTTTTTTAAGGTTGGTAAGTCATTGGTCATTTTGTCTTCCAAGAAAAGCCATCCTCCCGTTCTTGCGGCCAATACCTTTTCAAGGGTGTAGGCTTCTATTTCAGGAGTGGATGCACAAAAGGCATAGTTAAATACTGCCTCTTCATTCTTGTATCCATCTAAATGCCTTTCAAAATATTCAAGGCATTTATCGATGTTATTTTTAGCCTTCCTCAGTGGCACCTTCGTCAGATTTAAGTGCTCCCACGTATGCGGCATGACTTCATGTCCTCTTCCCTTCAGTGTATTCCAATCATCAAAATCACCAAGTAATTCAGGTCTAATCCAGTCGTCCACAGCTTTAAATTCAGGTAGGTGTCCGCTGGCGATAACATTGAAACAGGCGGATAATCCATACTCTTCATGAATCTCCGCTGCTCGATAAAAGGATTTCTTAAATCCATCATCAAAGCTAAATGTCAGGATGTGGGTCTTTTTCGAAGTGAACCAGGCCCCAACGTCATAAAGCAAACTGAATGCTGTCGTTCCCTTAATAAATGATCTTCTTCTCATTTAGTCGTAATCCATAAGATTCTCAAATACAAGTCAGGCGTCATTAAAAATAAACACTTTTCTGGAAAAGTTGCTATGCCTCCGTAATCTGCAGCTTAGCAAACCTAAGCATGATTCGCTTTTCCGGATTGTTGATGCCATCAAATCGGATGGTGGCGACTTTCTTATCTCGAGCGCCATCAATACTTTTGACTTCTCCTTTGCCAAATTTCATATGGAGTACATGCATGCCTACCTTAATGGAATCCGGAGGACTTACTTCGAAATCATTGGGGTCTATGGCCAATGACT
>JAHQWA010000578.1 GCA_019634045.1 Saprospiraceae bacterium | reverse complement strand
CGCTTGATTCCTTGTTCCTATAATGATTATCGGAAAGCTTGCCAGGACGAGCTTCCTGATCGCTTATTCAACGCCTTTCGGCGTTTTGCTTAGTTGCCTTTATCTAGAATACGCTCCAAGCCAATCCCCCGCGAGCCCTTAATCAGAATCAGCTTTCCTTCGAGCTTTTGCTCATGCAGCCAGGGTCTCAGAGCAAGCGCTCCATCGAAATGTCTGAGTTGCAATTGCTCTGCTGCTGCTTTAAACTCCTTCCCGACGAGGATAATGTTGGGTGAGACTTCCGTAGCTAAAGTGGCTATTTGCAAATGCTCTGCTGGACTCACTTCACCCAGTTCCAACATATCTCCCAGGATAGCTAATTTATCTGCTGCAGGCTTGCGCTGCAAATTGCGCAAGGCATGCTCCATACTGCTAGGATTCGCATTGTAGGCATCCAGAATCACCTGATTCCCCTGCCATTCCATCAATTGGCTGCGATTGTTTTGGGGAATGTACCCCTCAACCGCCGACTTGATGCGATCGGCAGGAACTTTAAAGTAGACGCCGATAGCGACCGCTGCCATGATGTTGTGTAGATTATAGGCGCCCGTGAGTTGAGAACGGATCACCGTTTCCTTATGGTCGTAATCTTTAAAGGCGAGTTGGAGGAAATTTTCATCATCCAATAGTTGAAATTGAAAAAGACCAGGGCTTTGCTTCCGCTCATAAAATAACTTTACCGAAATATCGCTTGCCATTTCGCTTAAGTGAGCTTCATCTCGATTGATGAAGGCTAGACCTCGATGTTGAGCCAGATAGTCAAAGAGTTCACCTTTCCCTTTCTTTACCCCTTCAATCCCCCCAAAGCCTTCCAAGTGCGCTTTACCAATGTTGGTAATAATGCCATGTGTAGGTCTGGCAATCTGACAGAGCGCAGCAATCTCTTTCTGATGATTGGCTCCCATCTCTATAACCGCCATTTCTGTCCCCAGCGGCATGGCCAACAAGGTCAAAGGGACGCCGATATGATTATTAAAGTTTCCTTGAGTATAGTGGACCGGATAATGGCTCTCCATGACTCGCGAAATCAATTCCTTGGTGGTTGTTTTTCCGTTGCTGCCGGTGATAGCCAGCAATGGAATATCAAATTGCTGCCGATGGTAGGTGGCCAAGTCCTGTAGGCTAGAAAGTACATCGCTGACTACGACCATTTGGGCATGTCCTTCCCACTTTGCATCATCGACCACGGCATAATTAGCACCAGCATCCAAAGCTTGCTGTGCAAATCGATTCCCATCGAAATTAGCTCCTTTTAAGGCGAAGAACAAATTCCCATCCTTGATCTGACGAGTATCTGTACATACCCCCGTAGCAGCTCGAAATAAGTCATATAGATCAGCTATCGACATCGTGTCATGAAAATAAAAAAGTCCCTGGAAGGAGGATACTCCACCAGGGACTTTTTCATATACTTTCAGTATTTTTTACTTGAAACGTCTTTCTTTCTTTTTGCGTTTGGTCTTGAACTGATTACCCGAAGGCATCTCATTACCAGAAGGTGCACCCACCCGAATCATAGCACATCGGAAACCGATCGTACGATCCGCTTTGTCCTCTTCTTTGAATCTTCTAGTACCAGGAGACAACCAGTAAGCTCTATCTGCCCAAGATCCTCCTTTGAACACTCTGGCTTTATCACTTACCAGGGTGTGACGACCGAAGTCGTAGAAAGCATTAGATTCCTGGTCACCATCTAGGTAGTTATATACCTGGCCGCGCTTATAGTTTTCACGAGTGGCTACCTCATCATCCTCCACATAGCGATAGCGGATTTTACCCAAGCTATCCTTTTCAACCGGACGGCCATCTTCATCCAAAACTTTCTGGCGGAATTTACCTCCACGATATGGATTCAAATCATGGTTTTCAACATCTCGTAATGTGACACTGGTCAAAGGACGATAAAGATCCTGAACCCACTCGTTCACATTACCCGCCATATTATATAATCCAAAGTCATTGGGTAGATATGATCGGACAGGTGCCGTCGGACAAGCATTATCATTCAGCTTACCTGCAACCCCCATATAGTCACCACCACTCTTCTTAAAGTTAGCGAGGATTTGACCTTGGTGTTTATCTCTTTTCTGATAGCGAACCGTGTTTCCATTCCATGGATAGATACGCCGATCACTAATTAATTCATCCTTTTCAGAAACGCGGTTTCCTTGCAAGGCCAGTGCGGCATATTCCCATTCGGCCTCTGTCGGAAGTCGATACTCCGGAAGCAGGATACCATCCTCAAATCGAACGCCACGTTCTCCACCTGTCCGCAAGTCCTTCAGGTTCTTTCTAACGTTTCCTTCGTATTGTCCTACCAAGTAGGCTTCCGTGTTGAAGTTATCTTCATCTTTTTGATCCGGATTAGGGTTCAAAATACCTTTTTCAATCAACATCATTTCATTCACCCGGTCAGTACGCCATCGACTAAAGTCATTGGCTTGCAACCAGTTAACACCCACTACAGGATAATCATCATAGGCGGGGTGACGGAAATAAGTTTCCACCAATGGTTCATTATAAGAAAGTTCCTCACGCCATACCAAAGTATCAGGCAATGCATTCAAATAAACCTCTGGATACGATTCTCCAAATACCCGTTGAACCCAATATAGGTATTCCCGGTAGTTGTGATTGGCCACCTCTGTTTCATCCATATAGAAGGAAGAAACCGTTACACGGCGAGGAACGTTGTTCCATTCGTATGTAACATCCTGCCCAGTTTGACCCATAGAGAAAGTTCCTCCCTCTATCAAAACCAAGTTAGGCCCGGTGACTTGTCCATCATAATCGAGTTTTTCAAAGCCGCCCCACTTCTGGTCATTGTATTTCCAGCCAGTGATATCAGATCGCTCTTTGCGGCTACAGGAGCTGAATAGGAGTACAGCCCCCAATAGGATGGTAGTTAGCTTCAACAGATTTTTCATTACCCTTTAAATTGTTTTTGAGAAAAGACGAACAAATATACTGAAATTGTAATTCAAAGCTAGTCTTTGTCTGTTGAGCTCCCATTTTTTTTGAATTTTAACACCTGATTCTCCTTTCATGAAAGCTATTCAACAGTATGATATATTTTGTTTCCTTCTTTACTATTTAAACATCTTAAAGCAATCATTATAACGCGATCGCTTCCGTTTTCTTTGCAGTGCTTTACTATCGTCAAAGTTGATAGTCAAGCTGATTTCGTGTGACCCTCCGGTCCCTCCTCTAGCGTTGTTCAAGCCGGATAAGGTCATGTCAAAACTATATCCGAATCGAAAAACCCCCTCTTTCACTCCCACCAAAGCAATGGCCGCATCTCCGTTCGCAAAACCGTGACGATACCATCCTCCCCAAAACAAATTCCCCATGCCTACGTAGGCGCCGCCCGTGATCTGACCAAAATCCCCTTGTTTAATATAAAGAAGATTCGGAGATATAAACGACGGGCTCCAACGTTTATTGCCTCCTTTAAGAGGAAATTCCGCACCACCCTGAATTGTTAGACGCACGGGTAGTCCAGCACTCAAATTCTGGTTGATTTCCAACAAACTTTGATCGGGAGAGTTGAGGTGTTTTGCCGAGATACCAAAATAAGCAGGGCCTCCGTAAATCAAGGCTCCCACCGCTACATCTGCTACCACTTTATTGAGATTGTCAGGCCGGTTTTCAGCTGATTCGTAGGGATTACCAGCAGGGTCGCGGCTTCCATTAATCGGATCGAGCTGATCCACAAAAATCAACCTATCCCAGTCTAAGGTCGTTTGTATCATGCCCAATTCCAGACCAAATTTGATCGCAGCTTCTTCCGTCATCCTAACCTGATAACCATAAATCGCGCTTGCGCGTGTGGACTGATAGATCCCCTGTCCCGAATCATCCCCCATCACGGTAAAGCCAAAACCACTATTTAATCCCTCCACGGACTGTTCATAACTCACCGCATAGGTAGAATAGGCCGCTCCGCCTGCCCAATTCAGCCATTGACTTCGATAGTTAGCCGTTACTCTGGGCGCTAGTGTAGTTCCAGCAAAGGCTGGGTTCAACTGTAGCGGCGCAGCGTAAAACTGGCTAAACACTGGATCTTGAGCCTGTAGGCTTTGTGTCCAAAATAAAATCAAAATAAATAGGGATATTTGTCTTCTCATTGACGCCGCAAATTATGTGGTGTTACTGGGATATAGCTTAATTTTGAATTCTCGGATCATTTCGGGATTGAGCCTAAGCTATTAGCTTGATTTTTTGCCTCCCTTAGGTAAGTTTTTCAAGCTAAAATGTTAAACTCAAAATTATCTGAGAAGTTGGTTTTGCATCAATCTTTGTCCTTTGCTCGTGTCCAAATGTAAGCTATTGTAAGCATAAGTCGCTCAGAAAAAACTGTTATTTCACCGACTTTTGTTCAGCTTAGTTGTTAAAACTAAAATCAGGGCTATATCAAAAACGCTTACTTTGCCGTTCAAATTATACGATAACATCCTCTGACTATTTTTTCAATTTCAGCATCTGCGATGAAAGAAATAAAAATTACTCTCTTTTCTCTCTGTTTTGTATTCGTTAGTGCCTCCTTAATGGGACAAAACACACTGCGTCAAAGCTTTAACTGGTCGGAAACGCCAAAGGTCTTGGAAGTGGAAGACCTTACATGGGAACGGTGGTCCTTTCCGGAAGCTAGCTTTAATGAACGCACCCCTAGCTTGCCCTATTTCCATCATCGCTTCCCTGTGAGTGGACCGGGAGAGTTGAAGGTACAAGTTACTAACGTTAGTTATGAGCCTTTTAGTAGAAATCCTTCGCCAGACGACGACCAAATTGGAGAAAGGTTAAATTTTAGCGTCAGTGTAGAGCGAGATCGGAATCGATACAATGGCAAAGTTTCTTTTGTTCCCATTGTAAAAAGAGGATCAACTTACGAACGAGTTACCTCTATAGAGCTAGCTTTCGTTCACACCCCCTCCCCTACCTTTAGCTATCGAGGACCTCAGCCTACTTCCTCTGTTTTA
This sequence comes from Saprospiraceae bacterium, assembly GCA_019634045.1. Taxonomy (GTDB): domain Bacteria; phylum Bacteroidota; class Bacteroidia; order Chitinophagales; family Saprospiraceae; genus DT-111. Next base: position 10,185 of record JAHQWA010000578.1, on the reverse strand, counting down.
AACAATGGACAAGTATTTAAAATGGCGGTTAGTCAGGAAGGAGTGCAAAAGCTAAGCTATGATTTCCTAAAAGATGAATTAAAGGTAAATGTGGATCAGATTGATCCACGAACAATCCAGATATATGGTAATCGAGGTGGCCATTTACCCCTTTATGTGGAAGCGGACCGACCAGCAGACCTTACCGAAAACCGCATCCTGGTGAGTGGGGAAGCGGATGGAAGCTTTGATCCAGGAGACTTTATTCTCTTTTACGGTGAGGGGGCGAATATTTGGTCCTTCGACACGGAAGGGCAGGTCTTCAATCGACAACAACATATCTATGATGAGAATAATTACTACTATTTAGTGGTTGGAGCAAGCACTGGTCTAAGGGTGGAAGATCGCAATAGTATTTCCGGTGCTTCCTTTCCCGTTACTACTTTTAACGACTTCGCCAGATTCGAAGAGGAGGAAGTCAATTTGTTTAAGGTCTGGGACAAGACAACGGGCTCTAACCGAGATTGGTTCGGGGACTACTTCAAAAATGCCAGGGAACGAGATTATCCGAATCTATTTTCTTTTCCCAATGTCGTAGCAAATTCCGAAGTCACAATACAGGCTAGAATGGCCGTACGAAGCCCCGTTTCCTCCGCTTTTTACCTAGATGTGAATGGGAGTACCCAAAACATTGACGGACAAGATATCAAGAGTGAAACTATTCGTGGAACCACTATTACCATTGGTACAAATTTCTACTTCCACAATTATGTCAACTTCGGCATACTCAATCATAAAGTGACCGTCAATCAAGATCAATTGGATCTACGGTTGAGGTTCCCGCAACCTACCGGCGCTAGTGAAACGGAGGGCTGGTTAGACTATATACAAGTAACTGCCGAGCGGGAAATGATTATGACTGGAGATCAAATGCGATTCCAAAATCTGGCCTCTATTGGGCAGACCAGCAGCCAGTTCAATTTGCGCCAGGCAAATGGCAACCTCCTGGTTTGGGATATCAGTAATCCACTAAAACCCGTTGGACAGAAATATGAGCTGACAGGAACGGAGCTTTCCTTCGGCGCTAGCACCTTGGAATTAGCCAACTTTGTGGCCTTTGATCCAGGTAGTGGTCTGATCACACCAGAAGCTATAGGTACTATTCCTAATCAAAATCTACACAGCTTAGGAACCAGTGACTTAGATATGATCATTGTTTATCATCCCGAATTTGCGGAAGCAGCCGAAAAATTAGCCAAACACAGACGAGATTTTAGCAAGCTGGCCGTAGAGACTGTTTCCGTGGATGAGGTTTACAATGAGTTCTCGTCCGGGAAGAAAGATCCTACCGCGATCCGAGATTTAGCCAGAATGGTTTATGACCGTACAGCTGCCTTTAAATATTTACTGCTCTTCGGAGATGGATCCTTTGATGCTCGAGACATCTATGAGCTTGGCACCAACTATGTTCCGGTCTATCAAACTTCTTCTTTCAGGCCCTTAGATGCCTTCCCATCAGACGACTTTTATGGGGTGCTCAATGGCACTGATCCCAATGATCCCTTGACCGGTGATATGAATATCGCAGTAGGTCGCTTACCCGTCAAGACGGTACGTGAAAGCGCTAATAGTGTAAATAAGATCATTGATTATGATCTAGATCCAGAATCCTTCACCGATTGGCGAAATCGCCTAGTCTTCGTGGGCGATGATGAAGATGGCAGCACGCATACCCGCGATGCAGATGGCATTGCGCAATTAGTCACTACAAATCATCCGCAATTCAATGTGGATAAATTATACTTGGATGCCTTTCCGCAAGAGAATACTCCGGCGGGGACAAGAGTTCCTGACATCAATTCTTCCATTGATCGTTCAGTCTTCAAAGGCGTGCTAGCGGTGACTTATCTTGGTCATGGAGGGCCTAAGGGATGGGCACAGGAACGTGTGCTTAATATCGTTGATATCAAGAAATGGGTGAATAAACAACGACTTCCACTGTTCATTACCGCCACTTGTACCTTTACTAGCTACGACGATGCAGAATTTGTTTCTGCCGGGGAGGAAACCTTCTTAAACCCTAGTGGTGGTGTAGTGGCATTGCTGACTACAACCAGAGCCGTTTTTGCATCAGAAAATGAGAAATTGACTCGGCTGGTGGTAGACAATATGTTAAAACGAACGGATGTACCGCAGACTGTAGGAGATATTATGGTACAATCAAAGAATGACTACGGCGGCAATGCCAAAAACTCTCAGAAATTCACTTTGATCGGTGACCCAGCCACGGTCATTGCTAAACCGCGCTACGATGTTCGCACGACACAAATCAATGGCAAAGACATAGCAGATGCGACACAAGACACCCTAAGAGCCTTTGATAAGGTGACCATAGCGGGTCAGGTGATAGATAACAATGGTAACCTCCTAAATGACTTTAATGGCACCGTATTCCCTACCGTATTTGACAAAACCGTAAACTTCCAAACCTTAGGCCAAGATAGTGATAGTCCAGTGGTGGATTTTGACATCCAAAAGAATACGCTCTTTAAGGGTAAAGCGACGGTAACAAATGGACTTTTTGAATTTACCTTTGTCGTTCCAAAAGACATTAATTTCCAATATGGCTTAGGAAAGATCTCTTACTACGCAGCTGATCCCACAAAAATGTTAGATGCGGCTGGCCATTATCAGCAAGTAGTGATCGGTGGAGCCAGTGATAATTTGCTAGCGGACAAGGATGGCCCACAGGTAGATGTATTTATGAATAATCTCGACTTTGTCTTCGGAGGGATCACCGATGAGAACCCCACTTTGCTAGTCACGTTAGAAGATGAAAATGGCATTAATGTGGTGGGTAACAGTATTGGTCATGATCTCGAAGCCGTATTGGATGATGATACACAAAATACTTACCTACTGAATGACTTTTATGAGGCCAAACAAGATGACTATACACAAGGCGAAGTGCGGTTCCCCTTATCCAGCTTGGAGGAAGGCTTGCACACTTTGCAGGTAAAAGCCTGGGATGTGGCGAACAACCCGGCAGAAGGTTATACTGAATTTGTGGTAGCCACAAGCGCGGAGATTGCCTTGAAACATGTGCTCAATTATCCCAACCCTTTTTCCGACAGAACATGCTTCCAGTTTGACCATAACCTGGCCGGCCAAGAAATGGATGTTTTGATCCAGATCTACACGGTATCTGGACGATTGGTCAAAACCCTAGAACAGACGGTTATTTCCGACCAAGGATTGCGCCTGGACAATTGCATTGAATGGGATGGAAGGGACGACTTCGGGGATCAGTTGGCGCGAGGCGTTTATCTATACAAGGTAGGCGTTCGAGCCAACAGCGAGAATGGACTTTCCGGTGAGAGTGATTTCCAGAAATTAGTTTTACTAAAATAGGCTTTCGCGTACAATAAGTGCCCATTTATATCGTATTGAATATGGCAAGGTAATTGTTAATGTTTTATTAAAGTGCCTAGCCCTTCCTAAAACCACCGTTTAAGTATCAAATAGTATATTTGTGAAAAATTTTGAAAAACGTTTGGGAATCTCATGAAGAATTTACTACTCAAAACTACTCTTATAGCTGTATTGGCGCTAGTGGCTTCGGCTACTTCCCTAAATGCCCAATGCTTTGAAAAAGACGGACAGTTATTCAATCCGGATGGAACGGATTGTACCAATACCGTTGTCACAGCTGTCCCCTTCTTACGTATCGTCTCTGATGCTCGTTCTGGAGCCATGGGTGATGCTGGGATCGCTATTTCAGCAGATGCCAACGCGATGCACTTTAACGCTTCCAAGCTTGTTTTTGCGGAAGAAGATATGTCTGTATCTGCTACCTATACGCCTTGGTTGCGCTCTCTTGGCTTGAATGATGTATACCTGGCCTACCTGACCGGGTACAAGAAGATTGATGACTTGCAAGCCATCGGATTTGGATTGCGCTATTTCTCTTTGGGACAGATTCAATTCACCGATATTAATGGAGAAGCGCTAAACACCGGTAAGCCGAATGAATTTGAAGTCGCGGTCGCCTACTCTAGGAAACTAACCGACAGATTTTCTGCGGGTATCACTGGTAAATTCATCTATTCTAACTTGGCTTCTGGTCAGCAGTTGGATGGAGGTGAGGTAATCTCGGCAGGTGTAGCTGGTGCAGCAGACATCTCCTTTACCTATGAAACGCCAGTAGAGATGCAGAATGGCGAATCCGATCTTCGTATCGGTTTGGCTCTTTCCAATATTGGTTCTAAGATTACCTATACGAAATCCATCGATCGGGATTATCTACCAGCCAACTTCGGTTTGGGTGCAGCTTGGGAAATGCAGTTCGATGAGTATAATGCCTTGACCATCGCTGGTGACATCAACAAATTGATGGTACCTACCCCTTGTCCTACTACTGCGGCAGATTGTGATCAAGATCAAAATGGACGTTCGGACTTCAAGGAGTATTCGCCAGTGGCAGGGATTTTCAGATCTTTTAGTGATGCACCGGAAGGATTCTCTGAGGAAATCCGAGAGTTGATGTACTCTTTAGGTTTGGAATACTGGTATGACAAGCAATTTGCGGTGAGAGCCGGTTACTTTGCTGAGCATAGCACGAAAGGTGGACGTCAGTTTTTCACCGTTGGTCTAGGGTTGAAGTACAATGTATTCGGTATGAATTTCTCATACCTGGTACCGACCACTAATCAAAGAAATCCACTAGATAATACCTTGCGTTTCTCTCTATTATTCGATTTCGGTGAGTACGACTTCGATGAGTAGATAGAAACAGGAAGTTTATAGATAAGGAGCAGCCCATTCCCATTGCGGGGATGGGCTGCTTCGTTTATTTAGGCTTCTAGTCCGTTAAACTTGGCATCCACTAGACAACATTTCAGGTCTGCTCGTTTAGATAATAAACCGTTTCTCTAAACCCTTTTAACTTGTAAACGACGATGAAAGGTTTATTACTCCGAACAACTGGTCTAGTTGTCCTAGCACTCTCTCTATTTCCCTACCCCACACAAAGCCAATGCCTTGTAAGCGAAGGTAGGCTATACAATTATGATGGAACCGACTGTAGGAATACCGTTTTCACAGCTGTCCCATTTCTCCGAATGGTTGCTGATGCTCGCTCCGGAGCCATGGGTGATGCAGGAATAGCCACCTCCACCGATGCCAATGCTATGCAATTCAATGCTTCCAAATTGGCCTTTGCCAAACAAGGCATGGGCTTTGGGGTCTCCTACATGCCCTGGCTCCGCTCCGGAGGATTCAGGAGTCCATCGCTCACCTACCTTAGCGGGTTTACCCAACTAGGCAGTGGACAGGCACTTGGTTTTGGTGTAAAGCACCTTTCGCTCGGGGCTATCCCACTTGTAAACACTTCTGGCACTTCTTTAAACAATGGGGAAACTACTGAGGTAGAATTTGCGCTAGCTTATGCCAAGAGAATATCTGGTAGGTTTTCTGCGGCAATCACGGGAAAGTTTATTTATTCAAACCTGGCCGAAGGATTAGTTCTAAGTCGTGGAAGTGTGGTCGATGCTGAAACTGTAGCCGCCCTGGATCTTTCCTTCACTTACCAAACACCCCTATCCTTACCCAATCGCAGAATCAGGCTTGCGAGTTGGCCTTGCCTTCAGTAATCTGGGCAGTAAGATTACCTATTCTGATTCTGCGATTAAGGAGTATCTCCCGGCCAATGTCGGACTTGGAGCTGCCTGGGAATTGAAGTTAGATGATCGCAATGCCTTGACCCTGACGGGGGATGTGAATAAACTGATGGTGCCCACTCCTTGTCGTGATTCCTGTGCAAATTGTGATCGAAATGGTAACGGCGTTCCAGATTTCAAGGAATTCTCGCCCTTGGCAGGCGTTTTTCAATCCTTTGGAGATGCGCAAGAAGGATCATACGAAGAAGCCCAGGAATTGATGTATTCGGTAGGTTTGGAGTATTGGTTTAATCAACGGTTTGCGCTTCGGGGCGGATATTTCTCTGAATCCCTTACTAAAGGCAGTAGAAAGTATATTACGATGGGAATCGGGCTGAAGCATCAAAGCATTGGCCTAAATCTCTCCTACCTAACGATGGCGGAGATTCCGAGCAACCCCATAAATAATACCTGGCGGTTTTCTCTATTATTTGATTTTGACTTTACCTTGATAAGGGATAGAAAACCAATGGGTGCCAGCTAAGTGAGGGGCTGGGATGCATGGGTATATGTTGGTGAAAAACACCAACATAGGCTGGGGAACCGAGGAAGGCTTGGACTGGCAGCCTAGGTAGGCTAGAAAAGGGTGGCCTCCGTGGTGTGATTTCCTAGCCGTTGTTTGGTGCCTGTATAGCAAGTCAGATGGATTTTCAAACTACAACGTCCCTAGATGGTGTGATTTCCTAGCCGTTGTTTGGTGTTTTCCACCAACAACTATCCCTAGATGGTGTGATAGGACAACTACTATCAAAACAAAAAGCTTGTTGTGAGCTATAAGCCGGATTCTGTAAGGTACCGAAATACCTCCCTGTCATTTATCTAGATCTGACCTCACGATCAGATTCCATCTGCCTACCCCCTCCGACTGACCGAAGCCAAGCCAGCGAGCAACCAGACCTCCGAAAACGGAGATCGAAGTGTACGTGGCATTTCAACCCACAAGGTTTATCCCACTGCTGTATTGCTACGGCAATGCGTGCGCTCTTACCACACGTTTTCACCCTTACCTGCTCCCGAAAACGAGAACATCGGCGGTATAGCTTTCTGTGACACTTTCTGTATCCGACCGAAGTCGGACCCCATCCGTTAGATGGTGTGGTGCTCTACGTTGTCCGGACTTTCCTCACCTACAGCCGGGGAAACCCCAAATGTAGCCGCGACAGGGCACTCACAACAAGCGGGCAAAGATAAACAAATCAAAGGTTTCTGAAAAATAGCTTACTTTCGTAGGAGCACTTTATTGGATTCAGGGTATGTTTAAATTTTCATAATTGAGCGAGAACGAGCAAATTTTGTTTTGGGCTAGGCGAAAAACGTAACCATACCTGGAAGGTACGGTGAGGCTTTTTAAGGAAGTACAGAACAAAATTGGCCGCACGGAGCCGATTGATGGAATTTTAAACATACTCTTAATATATAGACTATGAAAAAAAACTTTCTGTTCCCATTACTACTACTATGGGCTTTCAGTGGCGTCTTTGCGCAGGACCCGCTGAAGACACAAGAAAACTTAGGTCGATTGGGTGCGATCAACCCCAACTCGCCAGGTTTTCCGACTTTCAGTAATGTTGATCGCACCAAGGGCACACCCTACCTTTTAGATGGTTGGCAAGAAGGGCAATTACAATTTGGTCAAAATGGAAAATTTTCATCCACCGTCGAACTCGCTTACAATATGGAAGTGGACCAACTTATCGTTAAGTTGTCGGATGGCCAAGTTGGTTATTTTCCCCTTCAGTATCTAAATGCGATGCACATTTTCCACGAAGGAGATACCCTGAAGTACGAGGCTCACAATCTGAAAAAGGATTTCGGTAATGGCCCCCTTGGGTATAAGATGTACAAGGTTTTGCATCGCGGCAATGATATCTTATTGCAATACCCCCGTAAGTTCTTACGCAAAGAAAAGTACGTGGAGAACCTGGGGATGGTGCGCCGCCCGGACCTTTATCAACAATTGAATTCCTATTGGTACTACAATGGGAAACAAGTCGTTGAGATAAAGAAAAGTGTAAAAGCTATCCAGCGGGCTATTCCTCGTAAGGCCTCGACTATTAAGAGGATCGTCAAGAAGGAAAAAATTAACGTCAAGAAAAATGAAGACCTCAGCAAACTCTTTGCCCTATTGGAAGAAGATTCATAAGGTCAAAATTATCTTTGAATAGCCATAACTAATACCACTGTAATACTTGGCATAAAATATGCTGCGGAAGTACAATAGGAGAACACTAAAAGTTCTCCTATTGTCTTATGGCCCTATGCTAATGATAAAGTTATATGCTACAACGGAACCTAAGCAGCTCTTAGCAATTCAGGCAGTTTTCTCTGGAAATCAATTTAAGGTTTGATCTAGGCTCATTATCAGCCGCTTATATCGGACGCTTTCAATTGCATAGAAAACTGCTAGAAAAGGAAACTTTATTATTGGAGAAGTGTACAAATTCACGGCGACCAATTTCTTCAGCATGAACAAGAGGCTCCTATATCTTTTGGGTACGACGCTGGCGCTATTCATTATAGCCCAGTTCCTATCGTGGTGGGTGAGCCGTCCTGGATTGCCTCACTATGCCGAAAAGATTGGTGAGTACCTGCAATTGCAGGAAAGTAAGCTTCAGCGCTATTTTCAGAATGAGGACTTTTTTCTGGACCTCCGCGGTGGCCCCAACCGAAAATACCATACGATACAGCCGGAGAGTTTTGCTTTACTACAAGAAATGGCAAAGGAAGAATTTGCCGTATATCTATTTGAAGGGGACTCCATTATCGCCTGGAACCACAATAGTATTCGGGTTCCTGATAAATGGCGGCCTAGTCAATTGCATGCAGCAGGGCCTATTTTTGCCAGCTCCCGAAGTGGCTTTTTCAGTCTTTACTATAAAGACATTGTCCGTTCGCAGGATACGCTAACCTTACTTGCTGCGATCCCGATCAAGAAAGTCTTCCCCTTGGAAAGCCCCTATCTCAGTAGCGGTTTCACGGCTGATCTACTAATGCCCGCAGCTATTGAGTTATCCAGTGGTGAAGGGGTGCCCGTGAAGAGCAGCCAAGGACAAGTCTTTTGTTTCTTGAAATCTGAGCGGCAATTGATTGATCCCGTTCGACAGATATGGGTGCTCACGGCATTTGGCTTTGCCTTTTTATTGCTTTCTTTTTCCTTCAACAAGGTAGCCATCATCATTGGGAAGAAGTATCATTTTCTGTATGGCTTAGCTATCGTTTTATTAACCGCATTGGGCATTAGGCATGCGATCTTAAGACTACTCTTCGGGCAGGAAAGCATTTGGAATTTATTTACGGCCAATCTAGCCCTGGAAAGCTGGAATAAATCTCTGATAGACCTCCTAATTAGTAGTTTGCTCCTTTTTTGGTCAGCTTCGTTTTTCCACCGAGAATATGTGTCCTTTTACCGAAGGCCGACAGAAGCCTGGAAGCGCTGGATCTTGGCGGGAGGGGGGTATCTACTGATTTTGACAGCCCTAACCCTCACTAATTTCCAATTTAAATTCTTGATCTTACACTCCGGCTTGCAGTTCGATTTCCAAACCATATTTAATCTGGATGTCAGTAGTTTCGCTGCGATTTGCAGTCTTCTATTGATCTTGATCTCGCTCTTTATCTTCTCTCATCGGATAATGCTGTCTGTATTGTCATTGAAGTTGAATCGCAAGGAGACGGCATCCATTGTTCTAGCTAGTATTCTGATTAGCCTTCCTATTCTGAGCAGCCTATACCTCTCGTTCCATCCGGTGATGTTGTGCCTGATTGGGTTGATTTTCATTCTCGGCTTGGAATTGTTCATTGAGAGCAATGTCTCTAGCTTAACCTGGCTTGTGTTTTGGCTGTTCCTCTGTGCAGGCTATGCCATGGTGCTACTCTACAAGTATGAAATAGACAAGAATTACAATACACAGCGGGATTATGCTGAAATTTTAGCCGATCCCAGTGATCAGATGGCCGAGCCTCAAATGGTACAATTGGGCCAAGCGCTATCTCAGGATACCGCCTTGATGAATCACATTCGGAAGCAGGCGCTAGATACTCTTTTTGAACACTTAGAGTGGCAAAAGATTATCGATAAAAGAATCATCGAAAAGAATTATCTCTTCAATAACTATCAGTATAGTTTTCACGTCTTTTCTAATGCTAAGAAGCGCCCGCCTTTATCTGCTACACATCCCAGTGACATTTTTGATCTACACCAAGATAAAAGGGCTAGTCTAAGCACTCGCTTTCCCAAACTACATTTGGTCCCCTCCTATGATAATGTAGCGAATTACTTCTATGCTGACACCTTATACCTAGCCCCTGACTCGGTAGCTACTACTACCGTTTTGAGCTTCCAGTTTAAGAAACCTACGCCCTCCAAGGTATACACCGAGTTATTATTAGATGCTCCTTACAAAGGCTTGAAGGAATTATCAACCTATGACTACGAAGTTTTTCAAGGTAGGCGATCCGTATTTTCCAATGGTACTCCAGCTGAGGGCTT
>JAHQWA010000577.1 GCA_019634045.1 Saprospiraceae bacterium | reverse complement strand
GGCCAAAAAAGAAATGCCCGAACGGGAAATAGATTTCATCCACAGGGTTTGGAATACTAACATGGATAAAATATTTAAGTACTGGATTGATTATCCCAATTCGTTTGAAGCCAGTTTTAAATATGCCAAGGCGCGTTTGTATTCAACCCCAACACCCAATTTTGCCAAAAGGCATATTGAAAGCATGAAGGAATATGGTCTGAAATCGTGGTGGAATCTGCGTAACGACGATATTTATGTGCATCGTTGGGGCGACCCTGAATATGTGCGCGAGTTCATAAATTATTTCGACCTGAAACACACCGCAGGATTTTACATGGGATCCGATGGTTATATATGGGCACGGGAATTTAATAGTAGGGACCCCGAGTTGCAAGGTCAGTGGGAAGTGGATAAGCATTGGTACAAGTTTATGTTATGGGGACGGCTTGCCTATAACAATCAACTTGAAACTGATTTCTTTATTAAGAAAATTGCACAACATTACCCCGAAACTAATGCCCAACAACTGTATTCAGTTTGGCAAACGGCCTCGAAGATTATTCCTGCTGTAAACCGATTTCATTGGAACGATTGGGATTATCAATGGTCGGTAGAGGCATGCTTAGATGCCCGGAATGGTTTTCATAACATTGAACGCTTTATGAAAAATCCAACACTTGCAGACAGTGGGGTATTAAATCCAATACAATTTGCAAAAAAACTCAATTCCAAAAATAAGTCACCAATGGATGTGGCAAAAGAAATCCGTTCATTAAGTGAAATTACCCTGGAGCAGGTTGCTGAATTAAGGAGTAGTTCCAACTCGAAAGAACTAAATATATTACTCGACGATATGCAATCGATGTCGTACCTGGGAAAGTATTATGCTACAAAAATAGAAGCAGCATGTGAACTTGCTTTGTTTGCCGAAACCAAAAACAAAGCCAACAAAAATAAGGCTGTGGAGCTACTCGAAGATTGTGTTGTACATTGGAAAGACTACGGCATGATTATCGACAAAAACTACAAACCTCAGATGTTGGCCAGAACCCGGAATTTTGATGTCAATGAAATCCTGCTGGAAGTTAAGAAGGATGTAGAAGTTGCGGAGTCGTATAACTAGAAGCCATCTAGACTCGCTTGCATGATTATCCTACTCAGGCATTTTTGAGATGGCTTCTAAGCCGTTTCGAATTAAAAGATGTGGCAATGGAGGAGCCATCCTAGCGTACTCGAGGCTCCACAATTCACTCCGAATTCGAACTTTCGATTTCTCATTTCCAAGGGATGAAAATAGGATTGTATGATGTTGTCACTGCGGACCAAGTATATACTATTTATTGCGCTAATCCATACGCCACCCCTGGTGTTGAGCTATTTGGCCTTTAAGGAACGGCCTTTGATCTTTATTGCTTCTGAGCTCATCATCTTGTTTTCCTTGTACTTGGCTTATCGCTTGTATAAAGGGCTGGTACAACCCTTGAGATTGATAATGACCGGGGTGGATGCCATTCGGGACCGGGACTTCAATGTGAAATTTCAGGAGGTGGGGCAGTTGGAGATGGATAAATTGATAGGAATGTATAATCAAATGATCGATCAATTAAGAACTGAGCGTTTGTCGCAAGCCGAGCAGCATTACTTTTTAGATAAGTTGATTCAGACCGCTCCTTCCGGGATTCTTGTCTTGGACTTTGAGGAGCAAGTTTCCTCTTGTAATCCCAAGGCGGTGCAACTATTGAAGATCCCCGCAAAAGGGCTACTAAAAAAGAAACTTTCAGCAATAGATACCCCGCTTGCCCAGGCCATTGATCAACTCCCAAAGGACAAAGCCAAAACGATTAGTATCAATGGCTTGGAGACCTATAAGTGCCAAAAGGCACACTTCATTGATCGAGGCTTTCCACACTACTTTATTACCATCGAAGAACTCACGGACGAGAAGTTAGAGATTGAAAAACAAGCCTACGGCAAGGTGATCCGTATGATGGCACATGAAGTCAATAATTCGATTGGACCCATCAATTCTATCCTCGATTCGCTACGCTTCTATGAGCAGCAGTTGAAGGAAGGGGATCGACAAGATTATCACCAAGCCCTGGAAGTGGCCATTACCCGCAACCAGCAGCTCAACCTCTTTATGCGGAACTTTGCGGATGTGGTACGCCTGCCTTTTCCACAAAAGTCGGAAGTCAATCTAAATCAGCTATTAGCAGATACAAAGACTTTGATGCAGTCCTATACCGGTGGGAAACCGATCGACATAAAGGTAGAAGCACCCCCCCAGCCTATTGTACGTGCTTTAGATCAGCAGCACATGGAGCAGGTATTGATCAATTTGGTTAAAAACGCCATTGAAGCCATTGAAGTGAAAGGGGAAATTCAACTGAAACTGATCGCTAAGCCCCTGCGTATCGAAGTCATGGATAATGGCATGGGCGTGCCGGAGGCCATTAGTAGCCAACTCTTCTCGCCCTTTTATAGTACCAAAACCAACGGACAGGGCATCGGCCTCACCTTGACACGCGAGATCCTCCGCAACCATGGCTTTACCTTCTCGCTTAGTACTAGACCAGATGGTTGGACCGTTTTTCAGATCGTCCTTTAAGAAGGTCCTCGCTTATAGCTCTGCTTGTAATACTTCTATGGCTTTCTCAAGAACTGGATCTCTATTAACTTTCAGGTCTTCAATAGCATTTTCCAATTGAATATGTGGTTGGATACCTTTGTCTTCCAGTAATTGATCATCAAGATCCAGGTACTGTTCATGTGAAAGAGCTGCGACGATACCATTCGGAAGTCGGTAGGTAAATGCATCAGAGAAGTATCCTCCACTATGACTACCAATAATTTGTACATGTGGCTCCTTGACTAGAACCAATACAAATTCCTCCGCAGCACTAAAGGTGGCATCATTCATCAGGATCACGATTGGTTTTTGATAGGATTGACCCGCTACCTTTGCCTGTAATGGAATTGGAGCAGAGAACCCATCAAGCTTCTTCACCTTTTTGTAGCCATAGACCTTACTCTTCTGCAAGAATCGAGATGCCATTTCCTTTCCTACTTCTCCTCCAAGATTGTATCGTAAATCTATAATCAAACCTTTTGCGTTGGACAATTCTGTCAAAATCTGATCGTAATTCCTGAGTTCGTCCCGACAGTCTACAATCCTCAAGTAACCAAGAGAAGCGGATTGGGTATAGGAGTATAGATGTTCAAACCCCAGTTCCTGGTAGCCTGGTATGGGAATTTCGTGCACCATGGCAGCGAATCCGTTTTGAGAAAGGACATCAAAAGTATTTTGCTGAAACTCACCTAAGCGACCCCGAAATTGCCGCGCAAATTGACAAACACGCCTTTCCAACTGGACGATATTCGTATCTGCTTGAGTAAGTCGTACATGCCCATCCTTTAAAGGGTTCAGCATCTGTTCGAAATAGCCAACCAATTCATTTTCAGAGGTTTTGGGTGTGACCAAAGGGCGATATGCCTGGTATACACTGTCCCAATCTATGTCCTTGAGTTCAAATAAGGCATAGTGCCTATCAAAGAGATGCCACAATTGCTCAAAGTTATGCTCGGGAGCGCTGAGATGACTGAATTTGGGGTAAAGCTCGCGGGCTAGTTGATTGGCGGGATTTTTTGCACAAGAAATAACAGAAAATATAAGAACGGTCAGAATACCAACCTTACTCCAATAGTTTAGTAATAGCTTCATAACACAATTTTAGGTGAACTGAAAACAACCCTCAATTGTGTAATGTAACCAGAGTAAAAAAAGTGACTGGTGCATTGGAAATGGGAAGTCGAAAGAGGAATTCTGTATTTGTGTTTCCGGCTTTCGACTTCCCGTTCACAATTATTTCTTATCCCCTACATACTCCACGCCTCGCTCAATCCCTTTCTTAATCGCAGGCACGCCCTTTTCCATCCAAACCGGCTTAGCCTGATCCATTAAGTAATAGTCGAAGAACTGTTGCATGCGGAGGTTGAAGTCCAGGCGATTGGGGCGCTTGAGAGGCCAATGCGGTTCGTTGTTGTAGTTGAGCATCCAGGCGGGTTTGCCGAGGCGACGCATAGCTACGAAAAACTCGATGCCTTGGTACCAGGGTACGGCTCCATCATTGTCGTTATGAAGGATGAGTACAGGTGTTTGGATTTTGTCCGCAAAGAAAATTGGAGAGTTCTCGATATAGCGAAGCGGGTATTCCCAGAGCGTTCCACCAATCCGGCTTTGCGTTTGCTCATATTGGAACATCCGACTCATGCCCGAACCCCAACGGATGCCGCCGTAGGCACTGATCATATTCACCACGGGTGCACCGGACTCTGCGCATTTGAAAATGTTAGTTTTGGTTAATAGGTAGGCGATTTGGTAGCCGCCCCAGCTATGGCCTTGCACGCCAATGCGCTCCTCGTCGATATAGCCTTCGCTGATCAATTGCGTTACGCCAGGAATCACAGCATTGTAGGCGCTTTCTCCCGGATAACCAATGCGGTACGGGACATCAGGATTGAAGATGATATAGCCACGGTTGACGTAGTAGGAGTAATTGATCGTGGAGCGATGAGGATAAGGGGCTCTATGTCGATAGAGTCCATCGCTGCTGCGCTCATAGAAATTGACGATCATCGGGTATTTCTTACTTGGGTCAAAATCGTCGGGTTTAACCAACAGCCCTTGCAGTTTTTGACCGTCTAATGACGTCCATTCCGTAAGCTCCACATTACCCCAGCGGTATTCAGTTTGTTGTGGGTTGGCGTTGCTGACTCGCTTTATATTTTTGAAATCTAGTTGACTATGTAGGAGATCAGGGAAGGTTCTAAAGTCTTCCTTGGTGAAAACAATGTCATCCGTGTCCTTGGCTTTAATAGGTCGGCGGGAGAGGCTGGTAGCTTCGGTGAAGAGGGTCGTAAGCGTCCCCGTTTTTAGGTTTAGCTTGCTGCAGCCCTGTTCCTTTGTTGTATGGTTGAAATGTGAAAGCAGTAGTTCCGCATCCGCGGCAATGGAGCGCTCCTCGGGATCGAGTTGGACATAGCGATAAGTAATGTTATCCTTGCGACCATCGGTTAATTTTTTCGGAGCGGCAGTGCCTGTTGGATCAATTTTCCAGATGTCATATTTGTCATAGATAAGCACAGTTTCGTCATTTTCCAACCACCCTAAAGTTCGGTAAGATGAAGGCAACATGGGATGATCGTCATCTTCATCAAAGAAAGCAACTGTTTCATTAGTAGTGATTTGAATGCTGCGAGCCGTCATTTTGGGACTGGTATACCAGGCCGTATCTACTGCATTGAACCAAATGGCATATTTACCCTTGGGCGAAAGCTGAGCCCTACCTTTCATCTCTTTTTCGATCAAGGTTTTGTTGCCGCTTTCCACGTCGATCCAATACAGATCTCTATAACCTGGTCCGCCTTCCCAGGAGGTGCGCTGGCGATAAGGCAAGTCATTGTAGGAGAGCGCAACGCTGGCGTTTCCTTCATCACCAGTACTAACGCTAGGTGTTAACTTGTCTCCAAGCTGAGCAAATCGCTTGCTGGCAACGTCCCAAACACTTAAGTAAGTGCGTCTTTTTTCTCTGTTGAGCTGCACTTTTTGTTGCGTATACAGCATAGGATCTGTGTAGCTCCAGACTTCAACTACGGCTTTTTCTTCTTTCAAAAGGGAAGTATCTGGTAGGGCTGGTTTCGGAGCGGTTCCAAAAAACAATTTGCTGCCATTCTGTGAGAATCGAAGGGAACCATTTTTACTAATCATCCAATCTTCTGTCAGGAAACTCGCTTCTTCATTAGCAATCATTTGAGCCGAATCTTGACTAGCTTGCCAGTGGAAGAGCTCGAAAGGCCGGATTTCTGCTTTGGTAGTATCCCGATCCCCGATAAAAGCGACTTGCTTCCCGTCTTCCGCAATGCTCAGTTGCGTATATTTCCCAGCTTGCGTGATTAGCGTTTGGAACCTAAAACGATCCAAGTGGTAGAGGTATACTCCGTTTTTTAGTGTAGAATCTTTCCCGGTGGTATGAAGTACCAATTTGCGTCCCTCTTTGGCAAATAGATAGCTATTCACATAGGCAATACTATCCTGCCTGCCGGTTTTAAAGTTATGAAGAATCAGAAGGCTCCCATTGACCTTGCTTTCCTTCTTGACTTTTTTACCCCCTTTCATACTGCGAGCCTCCTTCTGAAAAGCTAGGTAACCGGCCCATTTTTCCGGTAACTTAAAGGAGGCCACGGCTTCGACCTTGGTCAATTCCCCGGTACTTAAATTATAAATGCCCAGACTGTCCTTGGTCTGATCACTTTTCTTGACTTTATTCTTCTTCTGAGCACGAATACTATCAACAGCAGGCTTGATCTTGAAAACGAGGAAGCCGTTGTCTGCGCTGAATTGCCCGCCGGTTCCACGAGGAAATGTTTTCTGTGCTTCGGTCCGCGTGTTATAGAGTCCCAGAGAGCCATCTCCATCCTCTCTAGTCAAACTGTAACTAATCCAATCTCCATTATTGGAAATGCTGCGATTTCCGATGGAGAACCATTCATTAAAGACCTCGGGTGTCATGATCTTCTTCTGGGCGCTTTGACCGAATAGAATAGAAGTGGTTAGCAGGAGTGCTAGGGCGATTTGGTATTTCATACTGTTCTGATTTTAGCTACGGAAAAGCACAGACTTCCGAAGTCTTAAGACTTAGGAAGTCTGTGCTGCAAGAGTTGCTAAAGTACGGATTTTTTGCGCCAAGCCATGCCCATTTGGCGACTTAGCAGGAAAAAGCAAGACGCCAGTGTAAGACCAAGAAGCGGCAAATCAAAAAAGGGCATCAGCCAATGGCCAACACCCTGTAAAAACCTATTTCTAATAAATACTTGCCTTACTGTTGAAGTATCACTCGTCGGTTGATGACTTGGTCTGCATACCTCAATTGTACCACATACATTCCGGATGGCAACGAATTGCCACTGAAGTCATTACCCTTCCATTGCCACTGATGATCACCGGCCTTAAGCGTACCGGTGTAAAGCTTGCGCACCGGTATGCCCTGAGGGTTGAATACTATTAGGGATACATTTTCTGTGGTTAGTAGCTTAAATCGGATGGTAGCCACCTTGGCAAACGGATTAGGGAAAATGGCGAGTTCGTCTTCACTACTCACTGCCTGTTGGGTAAATTCCGATAGGGTGT
>JAHQWA010000576.1 GCA_019634045.1 Saprospiraceae bacterium | reverse complement strand
ATCTCTGTAGAAAGTGAAATCAGTAAAGGCGCTACCTTCCACGTCACCCTCCCAATCCAACAAGAAGTTGGCCAAACAGTTACGGCTCCTGAATTTACCAGACCTCCTCAACAGCATGAAGCAGCAATAAATACCTTCATTCCAGCTGCTCAACTGAAAAAAGAAGATATACCTAGAATCCTCATCGTGGAAGATAATGCCGATGTGTTGCAATACCTGACTTCATGTATAGGAAGTAGCTACCAGCTCGACTATGCCTACAATGGCCGGGCAGGTATAGAAAGAGCGTTAGAAATCATTCCCGATCTAATTATATCCGATGTAATGATGCCAGAGAAAGATGGTTTTGAAGTGTGCGACACGCTAAAAAACGATCAACGCAGTAGTCATATTCCAATCATCCTGCTTACCGCTAAGGCCGATTTACAAAGTAGAATTGCGGGATTGAGTCGCGGCGCAGATGCCTATTTGAAGAAGCCATTCCATCAACATGAGCTACTCGTAGTCATACAAAATCTCTTGGCGCTCCGCAAGCAGCTACATGTACGCTATGCACAATTGTCAGAGGCATTACCAGAACCCCAAAATAGTAATTTTGAAGTAGAGGATGTTTTTGTCCAAAAATTGCGTGGCATCCTTGAAGAACACCTGGCAGACCCTACTTTTGGAATTCCTCAGCTGTGCAGGGTGATCGGATTGAGTCGCTCCCAATTACACAAAAAGATTAAAGCCATAACAGGCTATTCCACCTCCATCTATTGGCGCAATATCCGCTTACAACATGCTAAAATTGCACTAGAGACCACCGATAGAAATGTTTCTGAAGTAGCTTACGATGTGGGGTTCAATGATCCTAAGTACTTTTCTCGCCTTTACACTGAAAAATATGGAATACCACCCAGCGAAACAAACAAATAACTGTTTATCAAATACTTACACTCATCCCCACTTCATAAACAAAACAATAATGCGAACTTTTTTCTATTGACAGCACAATAATCTACCATTCCAAAACAATAGTCCCCCCTCCTTTTTGTCAATAACTGCAACTTTATCTCAACGTAAAAATCGAGATAATGGCAAAGCAAATATTACTGCAAATAGACTATCTAAAAATCCTACGTAGACGCAAGCATTGGAATATCTATTTCACGATCGCAACAACTTCACCCAACGATCCTACAAAAATGGTCATTACAGCCTTACCCGAAAACGGTACGCTCAAAATGACCAGTAACACAAATAATGAACTCCACTTTGTTCCTGAAGGGGATGCTGGAGGAAACGGATTATTTGTATTCCAACATGATATGCCCGCTATGTATAGTACCCAGGTGAGACTGTGGGTGATGCAATCCCGAAAAGCCATACATGAAGTCGGCAATATCTTACATGATATCAGCAACTTCTTGTCGGGTAGTGAAGAAATTCGTGAGTCAAGCACTAATAAAGGAGTTAAGCAACCCTGGCTCACCGCTGCAAAAATCGCTAATCAAGGTATAGGTGGTGTGGGAAGCGCTTTGAGTAAACTCGACGATCGCGACCTCGGCTTTGTGAACATGGACGAACACTTTGGTCATCACTACGATCAGAATTTCGAACAAGACTACCACAACCAAGTATCTACTGGATATGCTGAAATCGGTTGGACCTGGCAACTCATAGAGGACACCGCATAGGCTCACCTATCCATCAAACTAAGCATCAGATCTTTAATCGGGATAGGCAGCTGCCTATTGGCTATACCATTTCAAAACTACAAAAACTAAACAAATGAAAATCGCTATTAAGTACACCATTTTAACTGGAGATACCATTGATAAAATCAAAACCAACCTGGCCAAATGTAAGGGGATGACGGTACAAGCCATCCAAAGCGCCAACCCTACCGTAGATCCCACCAAGTTGGCTATCGGGCAATTACTCAACATTCCCGACATGTCAAGTCCCGATATGTCAAAGCCACTACTTGCCCTTCAATATACCATCCAAAGTGGCGATTATTTCAGTTTAATTGCCGACAATATCGATAGCTGCGCTGGCGTGAGTTCCGATGATATTTTAGCGGCGAATCCTGGCCTAAGTCCCACCACCCTACAGATAGGGGAAGTAATCGTTATTCCAATAGCCGTGCAACCAGTACTAGCTCAAATCAGCTTTAAAACGGACCTCCCCAATGTTACTCCACCTAGCCCAGTAAGCTACGACCTGACCCAAACTACCTATGGAGAACTAAAAACCTTCATTAGCAATTGGACGCAGCAAGCACCAGATAAATTAATCATTGGAACGGCAGACCTGGGTTTGATTTCTGAAAGCCCATCTTTAGCAGATGATACGCTTCTAATCGATTGTAAAGTTTTTGATAGTGCAGCCAATACCTGGAAGTATTACTTTACCGCCGAAGGAACGCAAGTGGGTGTACTCAGTACAGAGCCGCCGAAACCCAATACCTATCGACCCACTCATTATAAGGTCTGCCTGTATTATTCCAGCTGGAGTATCTACGGTAGAAATTATTATCCTCCGGCTGTTGATTATTCCCGCATTACCCACTTGATCTATGCATTTGCAGATATAGCGCCTGATTCCAAACATCCAGAGCCTAGTGGTAAGGTGCTCGCCGATGGTACCGTATATATGCCAGATATCAATGACATCAGAGCGAATTTCAAATCCCTACAAGACATCAAGGGGCAATGGCCTCACCTCAAAACAATACTTAGTATTGGTGGGTGGACCTACTCTATCAATTTCTCTGATGTGGCAGCCGACCCCGCGAAGCGCCAATGTTTTGTAGATTCTGCCGCCGACCTAATGAATACACATGGGTTTGATGGTATTGATATTGACTGGGAAATCCCAGTAGAAGGAGGCAACAATATCACACATCGCCCGGAAGACAAACAAAACTTCACCACCTTATTGCAGGAGTTACGGGATAAAATCGGCACCGATAAACTATTGACGATAGCCGGGCCAGCCAGACCAAAATTTCATCAAAACATCGAAGTCGAAAAAATTGCCACTATCGTTGATTGGGTCAATTTGATGGCCTATGATTACCATGGTCCCTGGGGCGGTACTGCGGATGCTGTGACCAACTACAATGCACCACTGTACGCTGATTATACCGCCCCTATCCCAGGCGGCATTACCCACGATCTGAATGTTGATGCCTCCGTGCGATCTCTGCTTACCTTAAATTTACCACCACAAAAATTGGTCTTGGGCCTTTCCTTTTATGGTCGTGGCTATGCTGGCGTCAACCCCGGACCAAACCACGATGGCCTCTACCAATCCTATCACAGCCATCCGCATGGAACCTGGCCAGATGAAACCGGACAGGCATCAGGCGTTTATGATTATTGGGACCTTCATGACAATTACATTGGCAAACCAGGTTGGAATAACTATTACAACCACCAAGCCGGGGCGGCCTGGTTGTACAATGAATCAGAAGGTGTTTTCATAGCTTACGATAACCCACAAACCATCTGGAATAAATGTGCTTATCTAGCTTCGCTCCAATTAGGAGGTGCTATGATGTGGGAAGCCTCGAATGATCGTTATAATCAGTTGTTGGGCGTAGTGAATAATGCCTTGTACAAAGGAGGCATCAAAGCTACTGGAGGACTAATTCCCGCTAGTAGTGGTGACACTCCTACTTGGACCGATAGTAGCCTTTCCGTAGATGGAGCGAATAAACTCACGAAAATCGTCATCGCAAAAACAGATGCTGGCATCATTGGTCTACAAACTACTTACGGTACTACAGCAAGTGCATGGAGAGGATCACACGAAGGGATTAGGACTGAGGTCATCATTCCGGCAGATCGATTCATTGATCGAATTGATTTTTATCAAGGCAATGGCACCGATCAAGAAGCCTTTATAGGTATAGGCTTGAATATTGACAATCGAACCTATATCGGTTTAGGCGATACTAGCAATATCAGTAATATGGTGAGTATTGGTGCCGAATCATCCCGCCTTACTCATTTTCACGGGACCGTACAAAATGGAAAGCTCACTCAGCTTACTGGAGATTTTGATCAAAGCTTTAAACAAGGCATAGCTGCCTTCCAGGTATTTGAAGATCTCACCGATGTTCAATTTGAGAAAACGCCACTACAATACCAGATCGCCAATGGCTATGCCTATCTAGGTCATATCGAAGGCTCCGTTTCTATTGGCGGTGTAGCTGTCGCCATGGCGGCAGCTGGTATAGATACACCCCATATGTCTGTCACCGTAGGCTCCTTCGATTTTGCCAACCAAGTTTCCTTCGATGGTGGTTTTACCTATAAAGTAGGCATGCAATTTCAGCCCATTGCAGGTAGTGTGAAAATTGGAGATCCAAACAACCCTGCTATTGCTATTGACTATGAAGGCCCCGAGTTTGGTTTTTATGAGGAGGCCTCCTATAAGAATGGGAACCTGGAAGTAAAATGCAACGAAACTGCTTTTGGGTTTGATATCGCTGGTGGTACAGGCGGATTTAAATGTGATGCGCAAGTGGCTGGTGTCTTTAGCGAAACGCTTGAAATTAGTTCTTCAGAAGTGAAAATTGGCATCAATGGAGATGGCATTGAAATCAATAAATACGGCATTGGTTTCTTTTTCACAATTGGCCCGTTTACCGTCCATATTAATGTGATCAGTGTACTCGTATTGGCTTATGATATTATGAAAGATATCTATGAGGTCGGAAAAGCCATCTGGGAAGCTTCCTTTAAGATCTATTTGGCCTTTAAGGAATTCATCACTGGAGTGGTAGATGCCATTGAAGATTTGATTGATGCTTTGTTTTAAGTTCTAAAAAAAGTTGACAGAGGTTTTTACACCTACTATTTTGTTGCAGAGAGCGATCTATCTAGGTCGTTCTCTTTTTATTGAAGTAACTCAAGGTAAGATTCCCATGCTGGATTATCGAACTGCTCCACTGCCTTGTCAATATTCATTCAACTACAAGAATAAGTGAAATAAAGAGACTAATCTTCAAAAAGAGCTTCCTTGTATTGGGACAAATTAGCTATGTTTGAATATATTGGTAAGTATTTTAGGATCGCTAGCTTATCAAGCCTCCATTTTATTTCGGGCTTAATAATCTATTGCTCCAGCTTAATGCGTTCAGGATATAGATGCTTGTATATTGGACAAGCAGCGTCAATATTTCACCAAAAAACACCCAAGCTGCAAGGCAATTTGGGCAGAAAAATTGGGCCTTGACCTGGATTTCCCACGAAGACACTGTCTATGAGCGTCCAGCTTTTATCATCCGGCAAAGATTTCACTTAATAGTAAGCTTACTAACAATCCTTAATGCACAAGTTCTCATCCCTTCCGCCATATTCTTGTTTTTAAAGCATGTAATTTCGTATTTTACCGTGGTGAAGTTGCAATGGCTTGCTCAAGGATCGAATAAATGCCTGAATTTAACCCGCAGCAAAATAGTTTCATTCTGGAATTGGAAAATATTATCGAAAGAAATTTAGATAATGCTAATTTTTCTATAGACCTCCTATGCGCTGAGTTGAACTTAAGTCGATCCCAACTACATAGAAAGATAAAAGCAGCTACAGGCTTGGCTACAACTCACTTTATAAGAAAGGTGAAGTTGAGAAAAGCGGCCTTGCTTTTGAAAACTACGGAGTTGAATATTTCCGAAATTGCCTATGCAGTTGGTATTGGCAGTCCACAAAATTTCAGCAAATACTTTTTAGAAGAGTATGGCTCAAGTCCTACAAATTATCGAAAATCCTCGTCACCTGCAGCTAGCGACAGCATTGAAACAAGAGATACCAAAAGATTCAAGTTCAGGCCTCTAGTCATTGTAGCTTTTTTGGTCTTAATGATTCTTTCGGCATTTGTTTTCGGCAACCAGCAAAGCAACTTAAGTACAAAGACAAGTGCTGTAGATGCGACACAAGTACAGTCTATAGCTGTCATTCCTTTTAAGACCTTCAACAAAGAACAAGATTTGTTTTTGGCCGAAGGAATTGCTGAGGATATCTTAACTCACCTGGCGAGTTTCAAAGACCTTTGGATTATTTCGAGAACGTCTACGGAAAAATTCAAAAATACGGAACTGAGCATTCCTCAAATTGCTGCCGAAATCGGCGCCAAATATATTTTGGAAGGAAGCGTCAGGCGTCGTGACCCACGCACAGGCTGACGAACTTCGAGATCTTGCCGTCGTTGTCACGCACGGGGAAGATCACGAGCTCGTTGACGAAGACCTCGCCCTGGGCGATGGCCTCGTTCATGCGGGCGACCTCGCGCGGGTCGGTCTCGGGGCCCTGAAGGAACCGGCAGTTGCGGCCAATGATCTCGTCTTCCGAATAGCCAGTCAGACGGCGAAAGGCACGATTGGCGAAGACGAT
>JAHQWA010000575.1 GCA_019634045.1 Saprospiraceae bacterium | reverse complement strand
GGTTCCGGCACAGCCACATTCCCCATCCGTCATATCATTCTCAGTAGTCGGATCTTCATCATCACAGCTCTGTCCGGCATCTGGGCAAGGGGTTCCGGCACAGCCACATTCCCCATCCGTCATATCATTCTCAGTAGTCGGATCTTCGTCATCACAGCTCTGTCCGGCAGGAGGACAAGTTGGACAATCAATACATAATGGAACATATCCTTGTGCTTTTTTACCCGTAGATGAAGTCCTTCCATCAGTATTTACGTGTATTTCTACCTCAGCATAAGAATCTTCTGCCAATGAGAAACATCCTTCCCAACCGCCCCGATTGGGAAGCCAAGCAAATTCGGTGGAGGTGCCATCAACCTGAGTGCTGTTGTTTATGTCGTAGACTTTCATCCAGGAATCAGCCGCAGATTGATCAGCCAAATTCTCGTTTTCCATGATGACCAGTACACAAAGGGTATTCGTATTACAGTCGTAGCGTAGATAGGCTTTTGACAAAAGTTCCTTGGTGGGATTCCCTGCCTCATACATATTGGCAAAGAAGTCATTCGTAAGGTCCCACTCTGAGTCATCTCCATCTGGAGTTGCTGTCGCATAGGAAGGAGTCGTTCCGTCCGCACATTCATCCTCGAGTGCTAAAATATTAACCCGATTGAAGAAGTTGAAACGCCCACTTTCTCTTTGGCTGAAAGCGTCAGAAGTCGGGAACAAAAATATAAGGGAAAGAATAAATAGCCAGAGGGAATGTTTTCCGGCATTGGAATTTTTGGAGCATGCTGGGCGGGTTAGGAGCCGAGCACGATCTTTCATGGTAGAACTACACATAAAACCTCGTGTTTATTTGTTACTAAATAATATCACAAGGTCAATCGTATGTTAATACCAACTAGGGACTGGTAGTGGTGTTTAGCACTACCAATAGTCTTAGTGTTGCCCATAGTGGTTTAACCACGTTGACCAATAATTTTTGAGTGTATTAGAGGGACAATATGAAAGATCTACGATGTTATAAGTTGTAGAGGAAGCCTAAAGTCTGTACTTCACACTAGTCTATACTAATTGGGAGTTAGAATGATAGGGATTACAATTAGATGGGTTCAGGGATGAGTTGAATTCGCTCCTGCGAACATAAAAAAGCGGAGTCTATTGGGTTATCAGTGGTAAAACTAACAAAACAAACGTAATTCAACAAATATTATACGTTATTTATTATATGTGTGATTTACCTATGCTATTTCTTCAAAGAAAATGGAGACTCCATTTTTGGGTCTAAGGGTCACCAGCGGTAGCAATTCTGGAGACTTTTCCGTAGCCAATTCTATTCGATACTTTCGCAAATAATGGACTAAAACCAGCTGCATTTCCATCATAGCAAAACTATTTCCAATACATAGTCTCGGTCCGCCCCCAAAAGGTAGATAGGAATAATTACTGATCCTTTGCTTTCTAGTCTCTGGAGCAAAGCGTTCGGGTTGAAAAGCTTCTGGCTTATCCCAGAATTTTGGATCATGATGTAAGGCATAGATGGCTAAGACCACCATAGTACCTTCCGGTATCTGGTGCCCTTTTATCTCATCTGCCTTAGCCGATTGTCGATCCGTGACCCAAGCGGGTGGATATAAGCGCATCGCCTCTTCTATCACTTGCGTAGTATAGCGCAGTCTAGGCAAATGAGCAAAAGTAGGTTGCGTAGTACCTAGTACTTCCTGCAACTCTGTACGCAGCAGTGCTTGTTTAGCTGGATGTTTAGCTAATAGGTAGAATATCCAAGATAGCGCATTAGCAGAAGTTTCGTGGCCAGCAGTGATTAAGATATTGGTCTCTTCCAGTAATTGCTGATCCGTCATGCCCTCACCCGTATCTTCATAACGGGCATCTAAAAGCATCTGTAGTAGGTCTTCTTGTGATGCGCCTGAGCTTCGCCGATTTCGGATCATCTTAAGCAAGATCTCATCAGCGGCCTTACCTAATTTGATATGCTTGCTCAGTTGACCTGAGATTTTGAACCAAGGATTTAGGTAGGGCTGACGAATTTGCTGGACTAAAAAGGCTTGAATCGTGGTAAGACTATGGCTGAGTAGTTCCAATTTTTCTGCTGAAACCGCCGTACTGAACAAAGAACGAGTCACTAGGTCAAAGGCCAATCGCATCATCATCGGATACACATCCACAGCTTGACTTTCCCCAGCTTGGACAAGACCTTTAGGTTCTGTCTCCGCAATCACCTGGTTCATGATCTCTACCAATGCTTGTAGGCGTTGCTTATGGAAGCCCGGTTGTATCAAACGTCTCTGTTGTAGCCAATAAGGGCCCTCACTCGTTAGTAGGCCATTGCCGAGAAACCGTCGCAGTTTCTCGAAGATCATCGGCGTCTTAATATAATTGCGATGATTTTTCTGTAGGACGTGTCGGACAATATCGGGATCCTTCGTAACGAGCATCGGCTGGATACCTCCCAAATAAGCCCGATACGTATCTCCATATTGCTCAAAATTATGCAGAAAACCTGGAATGGGATTCTTGGAATGCTTCATGGCAAATTGAAGCGATTTTAAGCGAAGGCTGAGGTCTAATTTCAAAACGGTTAGGTTATTAGCTTTTGATCAATTTGTCCCTGCGTCCTTTGTCGATTCCACTCGAAGAGCGCCATGCCCAGGGCCTGCACCACATTCATCGAAGAATTGATGCCTTGCATGGGTATATGAATGCAAAAATCTAGTCTCCTCAAGACTTCCGCAGACACTCCTGTATTTTCACTCCCTAGCCAGATGGCCATCGGCTTATCAGTGGGCAGGGTACAGTCAAATAAAGAGTAGCTGTTGTTGGTAATCTCCAACCCCACCAGCTGATACCCCTGCGCTGCCAGCTCATCCAAGATCAATATTTTGTCTGGTGAAGTTGTATAAGGGATTCTCTTTTCTGTAGATCGGGCGGTGCGGCTTAGCTTTCGATTCGGCGGTGCTACCGAGGCACCTGCTAGATATAGCCTTTCCACCCCCATAGCATCTGCCAACCGAAATACGGAGCCCACATTCAAGGGGTCTAACATATCTTCACAGATCACGACTAAGGGAAAATGTCGTTTTCCAGTCGTCACTTCTTCGTGCTGTAGTTGTCGCTCCAAAGGGTATGTTTAATGATTAATGAAAAACAAGCCTTCAGCAGTTTCTCATGTAGAGTGCTTCCGTAAATTAGGCTACAGGGCTCTGCACTGTTAGCCCGTTTGTGAAATCGGAAACCTGCCTGGCGTTCGCCAGAACAGACAGGTACGAAGGCGGAAAACCCTCCGATTTAGGACCTTTTCCCGATTTCGACTTTCCGATTTTCGACTTTCAACCAGATTTAGCCTAGAAAACAAAAGTCAAAAATGTGTAAACACCTTAATATTAATTATACGTTGTCCATTCTCAATTATTCATCCTTCTCTGACAATTTTTGTGGTCAGCGTTTTAGATGGAAGACTCGCGACCAAGGGAAGTAGGGCTTTCAGCTAAAAGGCTGACTCAAGAACACAAAAATTGTCGGAGAACCTGATTCATTAATAATTAAAACACTCGATTGCCCTAATCTGCACTATACTTCACCTCTCCCCCCACAATAGTCATCTTGACTTCCGTCTCCAAAATCTCCGCATCAGTACAACTAGAGAGGTCTTTGGACAAAACCACGATATCAGCCAGTTTTCCTTCTTCTAAAGAACCCTTATCATTCTCCTCGAAAGCAGCATAAGCATTCCAAAGGGTGTAGGAATATAAAGCCTCTTCGCGAGTCATGCGTTGCTCCGGGAAGAATTCTAGGCCGGTATCTACTCGTTTTCTGGTAACCGAGGCGTATAGGCATTCGAAGGGATTAACATCTTCTACAGGTGCATCGGTACCATTCGCCACTTTAGCGCCAGAATCGAGCAAGGAACGCCAAGGATAAGCCCCTTCCCTAGCCCGTTGTTCTCCCAGACGTTTAACCACAAAGGGTGCATCAGAGGTACAATGGATACCCTGCATGGAAGCAATGACATCCAAACCACTGAAACGGGCAATGTCATCTGGATGTAGATGCTGGGCATGTTCTATTCGCCATCTTAAATCCTTTTTGTCGGGATGTTCTTCAAAGTTCTTTTCCATAATATCCAAAACGACCTGATTGGCCTTATCACCGATGGCATGTACGCAGAGTTGCATATTGTGATCGATGGCTAGCTCGGCTATCTTCTCTACTTCGGAGATCGGTGTCGTATTCTGACCATGAAAATCTGTTTTATCGTCATAGGAGGCTAACAACCAGGCACCAAATGCCCCCAAAGCACCGTCCACCTCTGTCTTAATCGCCTTGCAAGTAAAGAAGTGATCTCCTGCATTAAGAATTGGGAAGCCCTGCATGTTATCTTTCATACGATCATGTGAGTGACGAAGCATCACCCAAAGTCGAAGGTCTAATTCACCAGTATTGGCTAATTCCTGGTACCACTCGATATCTTGATAGGAAGAGCCTGCATCTTGGAAAGAAGTGACGCCATTTTCAAGGCATTCTTTTTGTGCGGCTTCAATTCCCTTCACCCAATTGTCTTTCTTTTGATCGTCAGTGAGCGTATTGACATACTCTTGGTAAGCCGCTCGAATGATCGCTTGTGCCCTTTCCTCGAATACCCCAATAGCCTCTCCTCTAGAATCTCGGACAATCTCGCCCCCGCTTGGATTGGGCGTTTCCTTACTCACGCCTGCCAGTTCCATGGCTTTGGCATTGGCGAACAGGCCGTGACCGCTGGCATGACCTAATAATACGGGGTTATTTGGTGATACGGCACTCAATTTATCATGAAAGGGATAGCCCAATACGTCACGATCCAAGGCCTCCAGCCATTTTTCCTGATGCCAGCCCCTACCGGTAATCCATTCGCCCGGTTTGGCCTTTTGGGCCGCTTCCGCCACCATTTCTACAATTTCATCCCAGCTCTTGGACTTAAGGAAATTAAGATTTAGCATGCTTTGTCCTAAACCAGAAAAGTGGCCATGGCCTTCAATTAAGCCTGGCATAGCAAATTGGCCGGCTAGGTCAACGACTTCTGTTGACTCGTCTTTCAGCAACTCTATTTCATCAGTGGACCCGACCTTCATAATTCGCCCATCTTTGACAGCCACAGCCTGGGCTGTAGGTTGGTCGGCATTAACGGTGAAAAAATTGCCATTGATGAAGACGGTATCAGCACTTTCTTTTGTTTGGCAAGCAACTAATAGGGAGGCAAGGAGCACTCCAAGAACAATCCGAATACGCATGTAGCTTAAGTTTTGTGTAAAGAAGAAATCTTTCCCCAATTGCCAAGAAGGCAATCTGTTTTAGATTCCTTCAAATCTAACAATTATTGCTAAAAAGATATTGCGGAAAATAATGTAGTGAAAAATCTTCTCATTTTTCCTAGCCTCCTATATTTGCATCCCATGCAACAGGTCTGTTATAAACTCAGAATCATAGGCAAGGTACAAGGCGTCTATTACAGAGCCTCTACTAAAGCAAAAGCGGAAGAACTTGACTTATTCGGTTGGGTGAAAAATGAACCCAATGGCGATGTAACAGCAGTTGTAGAGGGCCCTTTAGAGTCAGTAGAACAATTTATGGCGTGGTGTAAAGAAGGTCCTAGAATGGCTCAAGTAGAAAAAGTTGAGCACCATCAAGCATCACTTCAACATTTCGATAACTTTAGGATTTTGCGATGAATATTACAATCAGAAAAGCAAACTTAGCGGATCTGCAGGCGATCCATGACTTAGTGCGCGAATTGGCGGTTTATGAAAAAGCCGAACCAGAATTTGTGGCGAGCCTAGCCGATTATCAGTCCGATTTTGAGGCCGGCATCTTTGATGCTCACGTTGCTGCGGTTGACGGCAAGGTAGTAGGAATGGCACTGTATTATATGACCTATTCGACGTGGAAAGGCCGAATGTTCTATTTGGAGGACTTCGTGGTCCAGGAAGAATACAGAGGTCATGGCTTGGGACAAAAGCTATTTGATGCCTTCTTACAAGAGGCAAGAGATCGAAAATGTCGACTCGTAAAATGGCAAGTTTTGGACTGGAATGAACCTGCTTTGCGTTTTTACCGTAGAAACAATGCAGTAATAGAAAAGGAATGGTGGAATGGAAAGATTTTTCTCACCGAAATCCATTAAGTAAGGATCAAAGCGTATGGGTTCAAAATTGGAGTTCAGATGATTGATCCGGGGCCAAGCGCAATGAGCGAGCGCAGCCCGAAGCTACCCTAGCAATCCGCAGCGCAGCACCGCTACCAATAGAGGTCCTAGCTAAAGTTGCTCATTTATTCCTGACAGATTAAAAGGTCATTAAGTAAAATTACACGAGTCGCACTAATCACTCCAATAGCAAGCCCAGAGGCTCTAGGGGATTGCTACGAACTGGCACTAAGCCAGCGACTTATTTGTTAAAACCAAAATATCTTAATACCTTTGATTCTGGTTATGTCAATACTTTTCCCTACGATTAGAAAGCTTCACTTCGCACTGATAACGTGCTGATTTTACATAAAATATACTTAAAGATATAGTGTTTCATAGTGTGAGGGGTAGCCGCTTCGGTGGTTGCTCCTTTTTCTATTTTAGGACACTAAAATGTAGTCTTTCCAACTTGAAAAGAATGAGTTTATCAGCAATATTTAGGAGAGAAATTAGAACTCCCGAACTAGGAGTTCGTGAGCCAAATCAGCTAACTCTTGCTTGCGTTCCGAAGACACCCCCACTTTTTCTAAATGCTTAAAAGCTTGGTCTTGGTAGCTTTGCATTTGCTCGGCTGCTCGTTCTAGCACTTCGTACTTTCTGAACAATTCTGTCACCCCGGCAATCTTTTCCGCCTCTGCGAATTCTTTTTTACTCATCCAATGCTTCAGGGCGGATCGATCCTCCGCGCTAGCCAATTCTTGCGCTTTCAATAACAGAAATGTCTTCTTATTGTTAAGGATATCTCCGCCTACTTTTTTGCCAAATTTCGCCGGATCACCAAAAGTGTCTAAAATGTCATCCTGCATTTGAAAAGCAAGGCCAATATTGCGCCCAAAGGCCCCTAAATGATGACAATTATCGGCGCCTGATTCAGCTAGGATGGCTCCGAGACTCAGACTTCCTTCGATTAGAGCTGCCGTTTTATACTCAATCATTTTCAGATAAGACGGAATGGTAACATCATCCCTGGTTTCAAAATCCATGTCGTATTGTTGTCCTTCACAAACTTTGATCGCCACTTCATTGAAGATTTGTACCAGAGCAGGAATTAAAGGTGCAGGGGCTCTTAGTAAAAATTCATAGCATTTGATCAACATGACATCCCCTGATAGAATTCCCGTATTGACATTATACAGTTCATGTACCGTCGGTTTTCCGCGTCGCAAGGGCGCATCATCCATGATATCATCATGCACTAAGCTAAAGTTGTGGAAAACCTCTACAGCCAAAGCTAGCGGCAAGGCAGGCTCGTGTGTATCATGGAAGAGGCGATATCCCATCAGCACCAGGATGGGCCTAAGTCGCTTACCTCCCAATTGCATAATGTAATCGACTGGCTGATATAAGCCATTGGGGGCCTTATCAAAGGTATTGGCCTTCATATAGGCCATAAAATCCGAATAGTACGTGCTGACTAGCTGCATGTTGGCTCCTTTTTAAAATAGTTATTTAGGTGCAAATGTAGCCATCACCCATTGGTTGAGAAATGACTCCTTTGTAAACAACTTGAATCGTATAGTATCCGTCTCCCTAGCAAGAAATGGCCCTAAATTCATTTAGGCTCATTTATTTTCGAACAAAAGTCTTAAATATTCGTACTAGGCTTGTAGGAGGGAACAATTATAAAAGCTATTTTTGGATATTAATCAATTTTGGGTTTAGGAGTTGGTATGAAAAGGGGGAACCAAGACTAGATCCCAGCCCACCTTCATCAACCAGTGTCCCAAGTAAGTCAGTGCAATTGCTAGCTTACAAGCGCTCCCAAGCTTAAATAGATTTTGCGAGAAAAAGTTTGAAGATGAAATTGCTGTTCATCTTTTCAATTCAAAAAGGTATATTGGCCTTTCATTTGTTCATTTTATCCAAAGTGTCGTGAAAGAAACCCGTCCATTTAATATTTTATTGATAGAAGATAACCCTGGGGATGTACGATTGACGCAAGAGGCTTTCAGGGAAGGAAAGAAAGAGGTGAACCTGGAGGTAGTCATGGATGGAGTAGAAGCCATCAAGTACCTAAGGCGTGAAGAAGGATTTGAAAAACGGCCTATGCCAGACTTGATCCTTCTGGATCTCAATCTGCCAAAGTGGGATGGGCGAGAAGTCTTAAAGGAAATTAAAGCGGATTCAAATCTTAAGCGAATTCCGGTAGTAGTTCTGACAACGTCCAATGCAGAGCAAGACATCATCAACAGCTACGACCTTCACGCCAACTGCTTCATTAACAAACCAGTAGACTTTGATAATTTCTTTGATATCATTCAAAAGATCGAAGAATTTTGGCTAACAACAACCATTTTGCCTTCCATGGCTAGCTAAGCCTGCCAGGCAAATATCACTTATTCATTATAACCTGCGTCTCCACTTTAGATTAACCCAACGGCTTTGTTGAACTTATTGCATTATTAGTCTTTTTCCCTATTTCAATGAGTGCTCAAATCAATCATATACTAGTTATAGAGGATCTTGAATCAGATGCCGAAATTATCAAGGCTTATTTAGAGGAAGCTTCCTTTAAACACAAGCTTTTTCATTCTGATACCTTAAAGGGTGGCATTAATATTCTGGATGAAAACTCTATAGACCTCGTCCTACTCGATCTATCCATCAATGATAGCACCGGATTTAATACGCTAAAAAAATACCTGGATGAGTCTTCTCATGTCCCAGTAGTGGTCATGACCGGCAACAAGAATGAAATCGTCGGGATACAATCGGTGAAAGCAGGAGCACAGGATTTTCTGGTAAAGGGCGAATTTGATAGCCGTAGATTGGTCAATACCATCCGATACTCCCTGCAAAGATTCAAGACTCAAGCTAAACTTCAGAAGCACGCCGAAGAATTGTCCATCACGGAAAAACGACGTATCGAGGCCCAGAATATGGCCAAGTTCGCCAATTGGGAAATGGATATCGTATCCAACGCCATGAGTTGGACGGAAGAGATGTTTCGGATTTTCGGTGTACAGCCTAATAGTTTTCAGCCGTCCCTCTCTGATTATCTAGATTTTGTGCACGTCGAGGATCGCGAACAGGTGGAAGATTTCTTCGCTGAGGTGATTAAGACGGGGCAGCTTAACCGGCTGGAACACAAAATCTTATTAAACAATCGATTAGTAAAGCATTTAACCATACAGGCTCGGGTCAATTATGATGAATTTACCAATAAAATCATCTTAATTGGGTCCATTCAAGATACTACCTATCGGCTCGACGAAGGAGAAACCGCCTTACCAGAACCTTCCGTTGAACCCCGGCCCTCTGTGCAAAACGGAGAATTCTACCGCTTTGGTTTTGGCATTCGAACCCCCTTCAGTTCCATCGTCAACCTAGTTTATCTACTGGAAAAATCCAATCCTACGCCACAACAGTCGGAGCTAATCGATGGCTTGAAGACCTCGGTAGATGACTTATCGATTGAGTTAAACAATATGCTCAATCTTTCCTTATTGATCTCCGATCACGTGCCTTTGAACGAGGAGGATTTTTCTTTGACAGATATGCTCGAGACGATTCAGCGGGTGGCCAATCTAAAGGCACAGCAACTAGAAATTCCGATCATTTACCAAAACGAGAAAGAGTTGCCCACCATGGCAAAGGGAGATGCTCCCAAGCTATCTCAGTTGGTACACAATCTGGTCGAACAATGCTTTAGCCGTTCTAGAGTTGACGGCCAAGTAGAATTTCACGTACATTGGTTTAAGCGCAAAAAGGATTTCCCATTTGTCTTGAAGGTACAATATGATGGGGAGGTATTGCCGAGCGAGGATATCGTCAAGGAAAGAAGTCGGCCAGTGCAAGACTCTGCCCAATCTCTACAGGAGGCAGCCGCTGACGACTCCTTGAGCTTGTCTATGATCTACCGACTAGTCGAGATTTTGGGGGCCAAACTGGAGGTGGAAACACAAGGCAAAGGGACCACCGTAAAACTCGCCGTCCCACTTGAATTAGGGAGTGAAGTAGAGGATGCTAGTATTCAGGCACCTACCCAGCCCAAGCGAATTCTGTTGGTAGAAGATCACGTCATCAACCAAATCGCAACCAGAAAGGTACTTACCTCTTGGTCGGAATTGCTAACCGTTGACATTGCAGCAGATGGCGAAGAAGCCGTCGACAAGTTTCAGAATCAAAGCTATGATTTGGTATTGATGGACCTGCAAATGCCAAAAATGGATGGCTTAGAAGCTACCTTGAAAATCCGGGCGCAAAGCAAGGTCCCAATCGTTGCCCTGACGGCCAATTCATCCCGCCAAGAAGAAGAAAAATGCCTAGGGATTGGGATGAATGCCTACCTCGTCAAACCATTTAAGCCGGAAGAATTATACAGTAAGATTGCTAAGTTTTTGTAGGCTAAGCACTACTTTGAACTGTAGCTCCCCTATCTTTGTAATTATAGTTAAGCAAACATTTGAAAGAACTATGGTTACCAAGGAACTGATCATTATTGGCGGAGGCCCTACCGGAATCAATTGTGCTATTTCAGCAAAAAAGGCAGGCATCGATTGTCTGATCATCGAGAAGGGCCTGCTCGTCAATTCCATTTATAATTTCCCTATCAACATGACTTTCTTCTCTACTTCCAAATTATTGGAAATTGGAGAGATCCCGTTTATCTCGCACGTGGAGAAGCCTACGCGGAAAGAAGCCTTAGAATATTATCGAAGATTGCAGCAATCCTATGATTTGGAGATCAATCTGTACGAAGCAGTTGAGAAAATGGAGCGCCTACCTTCAGATAACTATCAGATAACTACTTCCAAAGGAACGTACCAGGCAGCATCAGTCATCGTGGCTACCGGTTTCTACGACACCCCTCGCCTACTAAATGTTCCTGGAGAAAAACTTCCGAAAGTCAAACACTATTACGATGATGCCCACCCCTATATTGGGCAGAAACTACTCATCGTCGGGGCGGCTAATTCGGCCTGCGATGTGGCCCTGGAAGCCTGGAACAAAGGCGCAGCAGTAAGCATGGCGATTCGCAAGCAAGAGATTTATCCAAAGGTAAAATATTGGATTCGACCGAATATTGAAAATCGGATCAAAGAAGGTAGCATCACTGCTCATTTCAATACGGTAGTGACGGAAATCAGGGAAGGCGAAGTAGATCTTTTAGGCCCAGATGGTCCTTTTACGATCGAGAATGACTTTGTATTGGCCATGACGGGCTACAAGCCCAATTATACTTTGCTGGAGAACCTAGGCCTGGATATTCCGGAAGACGAAGAACGCATCCCCATTCACGATCCAGAAACACTAGAAACCTCATTGCCAGGTGTATATATAGCGGGTGTAGTTTGTGCCGGTATGCGCACCAGCAAGTTGTTTATCGAAAATACGCGCGATCATGGTGATGTGATTATGGAGCATATTCAGCAGCGTACCGTCAGCGCAACGGCCTAAGAAACTATCAGAGTCTATCTGGGGCTACTAGACAGATTTAACAAAGTTGTTTGGTGATGGCCCTTTTCGCCAAAGGCAAGAAATAGACCAATAACAATAGTCAAATTCAAGCAGCTTCTAAACACATGCTAGATCACCGTCACAAACAAGCCCAAGGCATTGACCTCTGCCAATACGCTACTATAGTCTTTCCAATAGTTGGTTTTGCCTTGCAGGAATAGGCGTCCAATACCTTGGCAGTGGGTCTCTACTTTATTGGCATTGACTTTCAATATCAGTTCCCCATCGCCTTGATGGAATACTTCAAAATATTCGGCGACGACGGCATATTTGGTATGTACGACGCTGGATCCATCCAAACGCAAGCAATTAACGGAAGGACTATTGATGTATAATTTGACAGGTTCTCTCGTTCCTGGTGCGCTTAACACCTTGATATCCAAAACCCCATCTCGACAGCTGTATTCTATGGGCCACGCTTTTCTCCCCCAACCACTCCAGCACATACTAGATCGCTCCCTTTGCTCTACTATTACCTCCGCTTTCCCGCCGTGAATACGGATCGTGTCAAAGTACGGTAGGATGATCTCTCGGCGCTCCCAACGGTTGTCGCCTTGCCCTTGTTCTATTTTATCAAAAGAAACGGCCTTCTTCCATCCAGATGTAATGACACGAACGATTTGTGATTTCATTTTTAGTTTATGGTTATCGATCAATTTCTCAGGTACAGCGACACAGTTCTGTGACTTTGCTTTCCTATACCACTGCCCTTCTATCTAAAATTATTCAATGGGAACTTTGGAGTCCATTAAAATGTAGTGAAGAAGGAAGAGATGCGTTTGAATTTTTCTCATAAGCTATTTCATTCTTATGCAAAATCTTCTATATTTGCACCCGCTGGTACGCAAATGGGGCTATAGCTCAGCTGGCTAGAGCGTTTGACTGGCAGTCAAGAGGTCGTCGGTTCGACTCCGACTAGCTCCACCCAAAAGCAGCTTTACGATTGATTCGTGAGGCTGCTTTTTTTATGGCCTAAATGTCTAAGAACTCATCTTCTCACTGTAGTACAATGGCAAGATCGGGGCATTTTCGGCGGTTTGCTAGGACATTTTGTGGGGCTTGTTCATGTTTTTGAATAATGGCACTGCTTGTTCGAAAGTTACTCAATCAAGCCCTTTCTCACCAAATCATACAATTCTTTGCTATTCACACCATTACACCTTTTAAATACAATTAAAATGTATACAGGAGCATTTCTATAGTTCAATACAAAACAATATACAAACGTATCTTTGTTTCAAAATTTGGCCCTTCCACGCGAGGATATCCTACACTGGCCTGTAAGACAAGGATACATTAGTATAGATGAAGGCATAGATACAGCTAGAGGTCTGTGGCATCTGAGCTGTCCTGCTGGCGGAAAGAACATAGAATGGCCAGCGTCAAATACGCTTTGCGACTTTTAAGCAAACAAAAAACGACTTTTAAGCAAAATTTAAGTCCTAAGTCTTCAATATCTTTGCCTTGAAGCAATCAAAGCTAATCTGTTACTAAGAGAGAAACCGCGATAGTTCGCTCAATTAGTAACTATGAAAAAACAGATAACTCTAAATTTGACAGAAATGAATAAGAATAAATTTGGCAAGCAAGGATGGACCCCGGAAAGATTAGGGGATTTAAGTGGTAAAACTTATCTGATCACTGGAGCAAATGCAGGTGCAGGCTTTGAAGCAAGCAAGATCTTGTTAAGCAAAGGTGCTGAGGTGGTTATGCTTAACCGAAATGAAAAAAAATCCAATACAGCAATTGATATCCTTAAAGAACAATTTGGGGCAAGTACTAAAGTATCCTTCATCAAGATGGATTTGGCAGCACTCTCTTCGGTACGCAATGCCGCCGCTGAAGTTGAGACAAGTATACCCAAAATCGATGCTTTGATTTGTAATGCTGCTGTTGCACAAGTAGCAGAGCAGAAGTTTACGTCTGACGGTTTTGAAAGCCAATTGGGTATTAATCACTATGGGCATTTTCTTTTAATCAATCTGCTATTTGCTAGCATAGAAAAATCGGGAGGAAGAATTGTGGTTGTTGGAAGTGAAGGTTATAAAATGGGATTGAAAACCATCCAGTTCGAAGATATGAACTTCGATAAAAATTACCATGCCAATAATACCTATTGCCATAGTAAATTGGCGCAGATAATGTTTGCCTATGAATTGCAAAATCGAATAAAAGAAGCCAACAAGAGCGTTGGGGTTTATGTTTGTCATCCTGGTGCATCCAAAACTTCCCTTATCAATAAAGATGCTTCTTTGATGACTAGGATTACTTGGTCTATTCTTTCGATTTCCCCAATGGTTCAAACGGCGGAACAAGGTGCTTATCCTGAAATCATGTGTGCCACCGAAGACAATCTAAAGCAGCAGGCTTATTATGGTCCGACGGGAAGGATGAATTGGGTCGGTCCAGTGGGTGAATGTGAGCTTGAATCCTTTGTCCTGGACCGAGAAATAGCGACAAAACTATGGACCGTTTCAGAGAACCAGACAGGACGGAAATTTGAAGTATAAATATTCCAGTATTGTGCTCAGCGTGTGTAAGACAACCGCTGTCTCAAATCGGTGCAAGACGGAAGCCCACAGAAAACTAGTGAAAAAGTAGTATCATAGTGGACCTGAATAAATCTATGCGAAGACTGTTCAATAAGTATTAATACTTCTGCTAAATGGAACTTCCAAACACAATAGATAAAGGTCGGATATTTTTGACCTGCACGATGGACGAGCAGTTCACTTGGGAAAATATTATGCCACAACATATTGTGGCGTTTATTTATTCGGGCGAGCTTCAATTGTCTTACGGAAAAGATACGCTAACACTAGGTGCCGGAGATACTATTTTAGTCCCCAAAAATCAATTATCTCGTAGCTTAAAGAAACCCCTTAATGGACAACCATTTAAATGTGTTTCGATGGTTCTACCAGAAGAACAGCTGCGTAAATTTTATCTACATCGTACCGTCTTAGAGAATTGGGCAGAAGATGTTATCAAACAAAGGCCCATCAAAGCACACGCTTTATTGGAAAGTTTTTTTGGGTCATTGTTTTCCTATTTTGATATGCAGGATGAACTTCCTGATGAACTAGTGGCTCTTAAAATACAGGAACTATTAACCATCATCGATGCCGTAGATAAAAGAGCAAGCTCACTCCTAGGCACATTTAGCGAGATTGGAAAAATAGACCTTGAAAAATATATGGAAGAGCATTTCATGTATAATCTTCCATTGGAAAGATTCGCTTATTTGACAGGGCGAAGTCTGACAACCTTCAAATCAGATTTTAAAAAGACATTTAAGAAGTCCCCTGGAAAATGGCTCACAGAGAAAAGGTTACTGTTGGCACATCACAAACTCACTGCTGAAAGACAGAAGACTACTGAGGTATATCATTTAGTAGGTTTTAAGAACCTTTCCCATTTTTCGTTTGCCTTTAAGAAAGCGTTTGGTTACAGTCCAAGTGCCCTAATCAGCAATAACCTTTAGCAGGATAAAAAACAAATTATGGAAATATTAAAGACAGCCACTGAATGGGCAAAAGATGAAGTTTTTTCATCCATATTTTTCATCCTTTTCGGCATTTTATTTGCGGTAGCCAGCATAGGGTTTTGGCAATTGGGAAAAACCGACATTGCTAAAGCATTTATACTCCCAACCTTGGTAGCTGGTATATTACTACTGACCATAGGGATAGGACTATTTTTTACCAATAGGGCAAGAATTACAAACTTTGCCGCTGCTCATAGTAGTGATCCCGCTGCTTTCGTGCAATCGGAAATAATCCGATCCGAAAAAACAATCGAAGAATATAAACTTATAGTTTTCAAAGTTATTCCACTCATTATTGTAGCTGCAGCATTCTTAATCATTTTTTCTGACAAACCTAATTGGCGGGCCATCAGTACCACAACCATTGCCATGATGGTCGTTATTTTATTGGTAGATAATAATGCCAATGCCAGAATGGAAGCCTATAAAGAACAGTTGGAATTAGTAAATAAATAAGAAACTGAGCCTTTGGCTGTTCAGGAATGTAGAAAATCAAGCTGACCCTCAGCGGTGGGCAAGACACCACAGTCGAACTTAGTTTAACGAAAGCTAAGAAGGTCAAAGGCAGAAATAGCAAAATCAAAGCTATCCCCCCCCTACAATCAGGTTTCCTCGAGATGCTAAAAGACAAAATTAATTAACTGCAAGGTATTGATACTTGGATCACAAGAGTTGTATCGTACAAGCGCCTTGGTATCTCCATTCCTCCATCGAAAGAGTTGTTGGTTAATTTCAGGGTCGACGGTACTAGGAACGAATTGCTCTTTGTGATACACTTGTTCATCAATGATCATCGTGAAATGAATATTGTGGCCCAAGAAGCGGATAAGTCCATCTTCTCCTGGTGGAAGGTGCAATTTTTGGATATATAATACCTGTCCTTGCACGGTCGAGTCTAAGGTTTGTTCAAATCGCTTTCGATACTGTCGGTATCGGGCTCTATGCCTGGGCACATAAATCCATAATCCGAACATCAGTAATACTGGAAGAATTCCTTGATAGAAATTCTTCCAGCCCATCATCGAAAATTCGTACCTAATAGCATCCCACATAACTTGAGCGCGTTGTTGATTGGAATCCGAATATGCCAATTGGATGCTCAGCATGCCAAAATATTCGATAAGGGTCACAGATATTAGATGTACGTCTAAGTTCCCAGCGCCATTTGAAATCCCATAAGCACTGTTGGTCCTTTCTTACTGCTCTTCGCTCAATCACTACCTACTTCATCGAGGACAGCTATATATTCAGAAGGGATTGTATGACTTTTCAACACTCCCTTGCAAATCTATCTTTACAAACTCAACGAATTAGTATGAAAAAAGTAGAACAGAAGATCAAGAGCTGGCAAAAGAAAGTACAAGTGCTTAGCCCAGCAGAACAAAAAGCAACCAAAGGCGGGATCATGGTTATCATCGAAGATGTGGTGATGTAAAAGATGTAACCCTAGAAATCACCTGATCTTTTCACTTTCAAAATTGACCAATACGAACACCCATCAGATTAAGCTAGAAGATTGGAAAGGAATTATCCAAGAATTAAGAGGATGTTCGACCAGGGCTGATTAGTCGGAAGCGAGCAAATTATGTTTTAAGCAAGGCAGATTTTGCAACCGAAGCTGTCTCGTTGGCACAGCCAGGCAGATGCGGGCAATTCGGTGAAAAATCTAACACAGCATAAAAGAAAATTTGCCGCTTAAAGACAATATTGGCTTGGTCAAACATGCTCTAAACTCAGAAGAAGTGAAGCGCCTCAAAGGTGGAGTCATTTTAGAAGATATTGTCTTCTAAAATCATCTACAATCCTATGAAAACTAAAACAGCTTAGCCAGGATCTGGACAAGATCAGTTCAAACTTTTAGGCCCCTATCTCAAGGCGCACTCCTATTTTCTTTCTTGCTGTTCCGTATATCATTAGGCTTGGCATAAACCGCGCTGTTAATGAGTTGTTAAGCAACCTCTGAAGGCTTTACTACTAATGGATGAAACCACCATATTGTAGCTTTTCGGACCTAGTTTCAACAACACATGAAAGCCATTCTATTTGTAGCCGTTCTTGTATCCACCTTGCGCACCTCTCTTCCTGCTCAAACCAATTTCACGATTGGTACCACTTACACAATACCATCAGAGGTATTGGAGCAAGAACGTCAGGTCCATATATACCTACCTGCTAGTTACTCAACTAGCCAACAAAACTATCCGGTATTGTATATACTGGATGGGCAGTGGCACTTTACCAATGGGGTGGCCATACAGCAGGCTTTGCGGGTACCTGATCGGCTGCCAGAAATGATCGTGATTGGTATTCAGAATGCCAATCCGCTAAGACGAACCCTTTTCTGGGAAAAAAGAGAAAAGTTCCATCGTTTTTTAGAAGCAGAACTCAACCCTTTCCTTGAGAAAAACTTTAGGGTATCGGGGGATAGAATAATTTTCGGCTGGGAAGCTGGTGCCTATTTTGCTTGTTATGCCCTCCTGCATGAGAAGCAGCTATTTAATGCAGCCATCGTGACGAATGGAGGATATGCAGATCGGGAAATGCTGGATACCTTTGAGGCTCTTTCTCTCCACCACCCAAAACACCTATTCGTAGCGAATTCCATCAAAGACATCTACAGTATTCAAGATACTGAGGACCTGACCCAAACCTTGACTGAT
The DNA here is from genome assembly GCA_019634045.1 of Saprospiraceae bacterium. Taxonomy (GTDB): domain Bacteria; phylum Bacteroidota; class Bacteroidia; order Chitinophagales; family Saprospiraceae; genus DT-111. The sequence goes on along the minus strand of JAHQWA010000575.1, from coordinate 6,992 downwards.
CGTTCTCCAAAGCAACTCCGCTGGCACTATCAAACATTTAATGACGAAATACATGAATCACTCCCCTACTTAGCGCTTTATCACGGCTTGAATTTCTACTATCACAACTACAACTCCCTGGTCTTTAGCAGTATCGAAGCCTATGAGGAATCCGGTGGGATGGACTCCCTAAAACGATACTTTGAAGAAAGAGGTAAGCGTTATGAATTCTCTCCGGAAATTGACAATTCTACCAAAAACAGTCTGATTTGGTTAGCCTGGAAACGAGATAATTTCGAGTCATTTAGCTACTTTATGTCAGAATTTGCAGATGTACTTGGCACTCCACGATATGCCTCGGCCTACTGGCAAAATAGGCTTGCTCAATTCTATCTAAAGCATGGCGACCTTGAACATGCTATCCAGTATTTTGAACAAGGCATTTCCAAATATCCTGATCCGCAACGACTAGCGACAATGCATGCGGGCTTGGGTATGGCTTATCAAGCAAAAGGAGATGCTGTACAGGCCAGACTCCATTTGCAGCGTGCGGTGAAGTGGGCAGAGGAGCAGTCCGATTCGGATTTGGCGAAGTATCAAGAACAACTTTCCCTGTTAAAAGAGTAGCGCTTGACTCGATGTTTGATAGCTTGCTCAAGTGATCAAACTCCGGCAAGGTCAGTTACTCGGTCAATGGGGTTATCCACACCCTTTGGCTGTTTTATGATCTCTATACAGCGGGCGTGATAACAGATGGGCTAAAGTGAATAAACATCTTGTTTACGATAAATCAAAAAAAACGAGAAAAAGACTAAAAATAGCCAAACAATTGGGCATTTATCAAGTTACCTCTTCACTACTTAATAAAGTTGTTGATTGGTTAACAAAAAGGATAAAAATGTCTTTAGAACCTCATCCCAATGGACAGATCTGTACGATGGTCTTCTTCAAATTCAATTCAGGAGTTAATAAGAGATGGGCCTTTGCTCAGATGGTAAGGGCCCGGAAGCCACTATCTAAAATGGAAGGTCTACAGTTTTACAAGCTCTTCGGCCTAGGTGCCGGGCATGGCTATAGCCTAAAAACTAAACTCGACAGGTATGGGTTCCTGGGTGTCTGGAAAGATATGGCCCATGCTGAGCGCTTCTTCGAGGGAGCATTTTTTGAAAAATACAAGAACAGGAGTGTTGAAATTTATACCATTTTTATGGAACCTCTTGTTTCAAAAGGCACCTGGGCTGGATTCAGTGATTGGCGCCCAATTCCAGACAGAAGTAGAGTTAACGACTTGGTTTGTGTACTGACCCGAGCAACCCTTAGACCTAGATACATTTTTCGCTTCTTCGGACAGATCGCTAAAGTAGTGCGTGATCACAAAGAACGCAAGGGGTTGATACTTACGCAAGGCTTCTCTGAAATACCGTTCGTAGAACAAGCTACCTTCTCCATCTGGGAAAACGAGGAAGTAATGCAGGACTTCGCCTACCGCTCTGTCCACCAGGAGGTAATCAAAACGACGAGGGAATATGGTGGTTTTCGCGAGGAGATGTATACCCGCATGCAACCTGTTGAAACAAGAGGTAGTTGGGAAGGGACAGATCCACTTAAGCCTTATATGATGAAGTTGGGGCAACTGGCGAGCTAGTACTACCTCTTAATTTGAATCGGGGCATGACATGGATGTTCCTGATGCGAAATACCATCGATGGTCGAACACACTACTCCAGTAGAGTAGGTACCGTCCCGACTACCTCAATACCTTGATCGGTAAGTGTCTTTACCTTCTTGGGATTGTTCGTTAACATGCGAACCGACTTCACACCCAAAGCTCGAAGAATTTTTCCGGCTGCCCCAAAATCCCGGGCATCCCGTCTAAATCCAACTGCTTCATAAGCATCTGCCTGGGCCACACCTTTGCGCTTGTGCTCAACACTTTTCAGCAAGGCAAAATGGCCGTTGCCCTTGCCTTCTTGGTCCATCCAGATAATGATTCCTTTACCCGCCCGCTCAATCAACTGTTGAGAAATAGCCATTTGTTCTCGGCAATCACATTCGACGCTATTGAAGGCATGCGCAAACAGGCAAGAAGAATGTACGCGGCAAAGCACCGCTTCCTCCCCTTCTATATCCCCCATCACTAGAGCAATGGATTCTTTCTGTCCATCATAGAATAATATCTCGTGGTATCGCCCGTACTTAGTTTGGAGGTCTCCCTCCGCCATTCGTATGATCATAGTTTGATAGTTTGAATTGCGAACCTACGCTGCCCCAGAACATGAAAAGTTAATCATGCCCTCCAAAGCAACACTATAGGCGAAGGTATTTACAAGATTTTAGGGAAAATAGTTTCTGATTACAGCGGTTTTATGGCAGGGACTGACTCCCCCTCTGTTCTACCCTCCTCACGGTTTTCTGTTTAGACCAATCTATGACTGGTAGCATTCCTACTGGATTAAGTTCACTCTTTATACTTCCAGGGGCACATCTTCAATAGGAAATTCTTACATTCAGCCCACTATTTTTGTCACTCTACCTACTTTCAACCGTATGACAGCAGCTAATGCTAGCCCTGATACCCTTTCTAGCCTTTCTGAGCGAGGACAACAACTGGCCAGTAATCTGGCCAGGATTGACATGGAACTATTCATGCAGGCTTCAGAGAACCTTTTCCATCCAATAGACAATCCCGGGGGGGCCTTTCCCTTAAACGTCGCCGAGAACAGTGTGTTGGCCGATCGCATCCAAGCCGAGTTTGATAAAATCTTGCAGGAAACGAGACTTCCCTTATGGCCACTAAAATATACTAGTCCCACTGGGTTTTCGGAAACGCGAGAAATTATGGCCCAGTTCATGCGACGCTATTTCGGCAGTCCCTCCATACAGGCCGACAATCTTGTCTTATCCGCCGGGGCTTCGGCTTCGCTAGAAGTCTTTTCCTTCTCGATAGCCAATCCTGGTGATCTTGTCGTCATTCCAGCGCCGGCCTATCCGATGTATAGTAATGATCTCGGGATCAAAAGTGGCATGCTACGTTGGGATCTGCAAACACATCACGATCCCGCTGGTCTGGGCAGCCTCGCCCTTGTCACGCCAGCGGATTTAGATCGAACGCTGAAGGAAACCCAAGCAGCGGGAAAAGTTTTTAAGCTACTTTTACTAACCTCTCCCGATAATCCGACGGGATGTACCTATACTCCTCAACAGTTGGAAGCCATTGCAGACTGGTGTATTCAACATCAAGTGCACTTGTTGGTCAATGAGATCTACGCCTTGTCCCAAATCGACACCTCCAACCCGGAACTGGCCAAGGACTATAACAACCCACAGCCATTCCAATCTTTCGCGAGAATTATGGCCGATCGCCAAAGTGATTATTTGCATCTGATCTACGCCCTGTCCAAGGACTTTGCCATATCTGGCATGCGCTTAGGCTTAATTCATACCCTGAATGAGGCCCTGCTTAGCAGTCTTGGGAATGTCAATATTCCTCAACTGGCCTCCAACTTGGTACAATGGCTCGTGCTAGAACTATTCAAGAAAGAGGACTTCATTGCAAGCTATGTAGCAGAAAATCAGCAAAAGATAACCGAGAGCTACTTGGTTGTTGTCAGAATGCTGCGACGTTTGGGTATTCCCTATACTCCCAGTCGAGGCAGTCTTTTTGTTTGGGCAGATCTATCTTCCTATTTGAGTGCTCCTACGGCTAAGGCCGAAGAAGAATTTTGGATGCAAATCTTCCTCGACACACAGATTCTTTTCACGCCAAGCGAAGGCTTTCAGCACCAGAAAAAAGGACTTTACCGTATTGTTCACACCGCTGTACCTACGGATCACCTTCGAATAGCCATGGATCGATTGGAAGCTTATTTGGTCAAAATAAAGACTAGGGGTTAAAAGGAGAATAGGATAGAAATGCCCAATCTACGGCGTGATGCTGTTGAGTGTGAATCCATTTTTCCGTTTGAAATAACCAAAAGCGGCCAGTATCTCCGCTTTTATTGAGATCGGTTTCGCTGTTCTGGTCAAAAGCCAATTCACCTTTTCCAGTCAGTTGTAGCGTCTCTCCTTTTTGAAAGTCAACGAATAAGAGACCTGTATTGGGATTCTCATAGATATTTCCTAAGGTTTGAAAAAGGCTGTTTCCGGGATAATCGGGAATACGTAATCGACCATCAGGGAGAACCTCTATAAAACCCGGCCGGCCGCCGCGATGCGAAGTATCCACTTTCCCAGCGGCGCTTCTAGTTGATAGAATGAAAGTATCTGCTTGCCGAACCCAATCTGTAAACTCCTTTCTTAAAGTGGAACCGGTATTGACTATCGTGCTTAGGGGTGGGGGTTGCTGCGGTAAAGTGATGGTACTTGCTTGAATATACTTAGGGCAATTGCCGAAAGCTTCTTTCACGTTCAACAACAATTGATTCTTCTCATTCGTCAGAGGGCCATTCACCCGGTAGCGTCTGCGGTATTCTGGTTCCATAAATAAGACGCCTACTTGTGGGTTCTGCTCAATATTTTGATACAAGAGGTCTAGGCTGGTACTTCGAATCATCTCTTTATGGAAAATAACGCCCCGTTCATCTGCCACTTCCACAAACCCCTCTTCTCCAAGCAGCAGCGATGCCCAAAGCCGGCCCGCTGGATCGACCGATCCTAGATAAGCTGTGGATTGGTTTTGAATGAAAGGAATGGCAGGGCCCATAATTTCTGAACCGATCATGCGCCCCACTCGTCTTGCCATATCAGATTGCCCAGCCATTTTCTGTACGGCTAACTCACCTTGATGAAATACTTCTTTCATGATTATTGTAGTTTGGAAAAGCCGGATCAGAACTCCGCCTAAACCCGGCCTCTCCTCTGTTTTCTTACCTATAGTTCCAATATCTGTCTAATCATTTGGTTGGTAAAACCCCATTCGTTGTCGTACCAAGCCAATACCTTGATCAGATCTCCATCCACTACTTTGGTCATTTGTAGATCAGCAATGGATGCGTATGGACTCTTGATAATGTCAGAACTGACGATGGGATCATTGGTCACGGCAAATACTCCCTGATAGCGCTCTGTGCCAGCTTCTTCACTTAGAATCTCATTGATGTCGGCTACGGAAGTGGGCTTTTCTGTGACGATTGTGATGTCTGACAGCGATCCAACTGCTAGCGGTACGCGAACAGCCATTCCATCGAACTTACCAGCATACCATGGCATGGCTTTAGTGGTGGCGATAGCTGCCCCGGTAGTGGTAGGTATTAGGTTATTCAGTCCGGATCTACCCATTCGAACATCTTTCTTATGGGTAGTATCTACCGTTCTATTAGTAGCCGTATCGGCGTGAATCGTGGTCATGATCGCCTTCTTTATCCCTATCCTTCGTCCAATGATCTCAATGACCGGACTAATGTTATTCGTGGTACAGCTAGCACAAGAGAAGATTTGCGTATGGCCATCTTTGTTGTTGACGCCATGTACGACCGTCGGTACGTTCGGGCTTTTGGTAGGTCCAGATAAAACCACCGTTGCTGCGCCAGCTTTGATGTGTTTAGAAGCATCTTCTTCCTGAGTAAACAAACCAGTACTCTCGATCACCACATCTACGGCCAGTTCTTGCCAAGGGAGCTGCTCCGGATCTCTTTCGTTATAAAATGGCACCCGACGCTCGCCTACTACCAACACACTGTCTTCTACTCGAACCTTCTGTTCAAAAGTACCATGGACACTATCATACTGAATGAGATAGGCTATATTATCGATGGGAGCGATGTCATTGACAGCGACCAGTTCCAGCTCAGGATGGTTGATCAAGAGTTTAAATGCAGTGCGGCCAATGCGGCCCATACCATTGATTGCTATACGTTTCATGATGAGGTTTTATGCTAAAAGCTTAAAGTAATTCGGTTTCGATCTTGATTTCATTCAGTAGCGTCTTTTGTACGGGACATCTTTCGGAAATCTCCAATAATCGAGCCTTCTGTTTTTCGTCCAGATCTCCCCTGAAGTGAAGTTTCTTGTGAATGAAATGGACATAGCCGTCTTCCGATTCGCAATCTTCACAGTCTTTTACATGTCGTCTTTCTTGCTCCAAGTCTATTCGTACTTCCTGCAAGTCCCAACCTTTCCGGTCTGCATACATGCGCAGCGTCATTCCCACACAGCTACCAATGGCCATCAGTAGAAATTCGTAGGGATTGGGACCCAAATCTTCTCCGTAAGGCTGAGGTTCATCAGCCACCAATTGATGAGTCGATGTCAGGAGGGTGGTTCTGTATTTTTCAGTGCCGGTATTTACCCTTACTTGTGTCATAATAAGCTGATTTTAAGTTGTTTTTATTTTACCGAACGTTCTGTAAGTGTTTAGTTCAAAAATTTTACGCCGCTGAATAGCGCTTTGCTATGCCTCCCAATGTTTGTCCAAAGAGTTCTTGTTGCTGTAGTCCTTTAGAAACGATCAGCGCTCCTTGGATATCAATCAGTGTTTGCAAAGCGGCCTGATGGGCTTCTTTTTTATGCATTTGTAGATCGACTCCCAAGCGAGTGAAAGCTTCTATGTATTTCTCCATCCCGCCTCGAATTTGCTCGCCAAAAAGTTCAAGCCCGCTATGGGTAGATAGGGCCCGAAAAATACAGATGGACTTCCCTCGATGGTATAAGGCATCAATGTTCTGTAGAGCCACTTTTAGTCGTACAGGTGCTGGCTCTTGCTTGTTGATCAAGACCGCAAAAATGTTCAACTCTACCCATTCTGCCACATATTCCAAAACCGCTTCCGTCATCTGCTTCTTACCTCCAGGAAATCGATGATACAAACTGGCTTTCTTCAAGCCAGTCGCGCTTGCCAAATCACTTAAACTTGCTCCATCATACCCCTTTGCACGCAGGACCAAGAGTAGTCCTTCCATCAGTTCCTTGTGCTCAACTTTCTGTGGTCTCATCTTTCATTTTCTAATAATAACCGAACGTTCGGTAAATAGTTTTCGGGGAGGCGTGAAAAAGTCCTGGCGAAGACACCACTAGCT
>JAHQWA010000574.1 GCA_019634045.1 Saprospiraceae bacterium | reverse complement strand
ATCACCCAATCCTTAAAGCCCAACTTTTGGAGAGCCCCAACTGACAATGACCGCAGTCGACAATGGGATACGCCCAACTCCTTAGCTTTCTGGAAAGCTGCTGATCAAGCCCCTCAGAAGCTTGCCTTAAAGGAGGTTTCAGTTAGCCCACAATTGATTAAACTGACAGCCCATCATCAATTAGGGAAAGGAGAGGCTTCGCATTCTTCCGCCTATCTCATCTATGCAGATGGACGGATTAGCATAGAGAATCATCTGCAGGCAAACTCAGAATTGCCCTGGATTCCACGCGTTGGAATGGAAATGGGCATCAATCAATCCCTATCCACCATCAAATGGTTAGGGAAGGGACCTCATGAGAATTATGTGGATCGCAACCATGGCGCTTTTGTCGGCCTCCATCAGCTTTCGCTTGCAGACTTCCAGACAGATTATGTTTTTCCTCAAGCCAATGGAAATCGAACTGGCACCACTTGGGCTCGATTCCTAAATGAAGAGGGCCAAGGCTTGCAGGTCGTTGGGCAGGACTTTGAATTCAGTGCTCATTCCTACACCAACGAAAATCTAGGGCTGGCCACCTTAGTATGCGAACTAGAAGACCAGGATTACATCACGGTCAATATAGATCATCGGCAAATGGGTGTGGGAGGTTTTAACTCTTGGAGTTGGAAGGCTGCCCCCTTGGAAAAGCATCGCATCCAGGCTGGTAATTATCAATATACAATCACGATTTCACCCGTTGGGCTTTAAGTACAGCTAGTCCGTAGCTCAACAGCAATATAAGTAGTGTGACAATGGGTACTCCTGCTTTTTAGCTATCCCCCTTGTCACTCTACTTAAGAATCTTCATAAAATCACCCAATGTACGATAGACTGTTACACCTACTACTCCTCGGTAGTTTGGCCTTGGCCTGTAAGACCACCAAGCTACAGCAAATTGAACACCCACTTCCAGCACCTCCGGAAGGCTATAAGTGGGAATTGAACAGCAATTTTTCTGATGAGTTCAATGGTCAAGCCTTAGATAAATCCAAATGGTACGATCGATCTCCATACTGGAAACACGGTCGGCCACCCGCTACTTTCCGAGCTTCGAGTGTCTCAGTCTCAAATGGGTATTTACAGATTAAAAATCAACCTCTCGTTCCAAAAGATGAGATGTACCATATCGCAGGTGGCGCTGTTGCATCGGTCAGCAAAGATGCCTATTTTGGATACTACGAAGTGCGTATGAAAGCATCTGGTATATCCATGTCTTCTACCTTTTGGCTTAAGAACAAACCAGCAAGCAAGGATTGTCCTTTTGAGCAGTTGGAGTTAGATATCGTAGAAGCAGTGGGGATGCAGAAAAGAGGGGGCGACTTTCATAATTTCATGAAGTCTAATGCGCATATTTTCCATACCGATTGCAATGGCGAGCGCCTGGTGAAGTCTGCCCCTAGTCAAGCCTCAGTATCTCCTCCGGTTCATGAAGCTTTTCATACCTTCGGTTGTTGGTGGGTAGATGAAAACACGCTGAAGTTTTATCTGGATGGGAAATATCAATATACTATTAACCCAAGTACACACTTTAACCCCAAACCATTTAACCGCCCCATGTACATGCATTTGGTTACGGAGACCTACAACTGGGAAGACCCGCCGACGCTAGTAGAATTACAGAACGATTCCATCAATACGACTTATTATGACTGGGTGCGCTCTTACCGATTGATAAAGGAATAAGAACAGAAGCTCCAAATTATGCGAATTTTTCCCTCATTGCTGTCCACCGCCTTACAAGGTTTGACCCTATTGACCGTAGTAATAAGTTGCCATTCGGAGCCCAAGAATACCTCCATCGACGCGGTGGCAGGGAATGAGGAGGTTCGGCAATTCATGGAAGCCTTTGAAGGAAGGGGAGTCATGACGGATGACTCTCAACTTACGCCGGCATCAGAAGTCCTCAGTCGTTTCGCTTTCCCAGCAGATCTCGAGTTGGAGCTATTATTGGCGGAGCCGGAAGTACATCAACCCGTCGATATTAGTTTTGATCATCGTGGAAGATTATGGGTGGTACAATACAATCAGTATCCTTATCCCAAAGGCTCGAAAGTAATCGATATTGACCATCACATTCGAGCTGTTTTTGATAAAGTCCCACAAGCACCTCCTACAGGGGTGAAAGGAGCCGATAAGATTACCATTTACGAAGACACCAATCAGGATGGACAATACGATAAAGTCACGGATGCTATTACCGGTCTCAATATTACCACTGGGGTAGCTTTAGGTAGGGGCAAAATCTGGGTTCTGTCTCCGCCTCATCTCTTGGCCTATCCAGATCATCAAGGAGATGGTCTGCCCGATGGCGACCCAGAGGTCCATGCTAGCGGGTTTGGACTTGAAGATACGCATGCCGTGGCAAACAATTTAAGGTGGGGACCGGATGGCTGGTTATACGGAGCCCAAGGAAGTACGACCACGGCAGATATCAGCACAGAGGTCTCAAAACACGTGCGCTTTTCTGGACAGGCCATCTGGCGGTACCATCCTGAGTCACGGATCTTTGAGATCTTTAGTGAAGGGGGAGGAAATACGTTTGATGTAGAGATCGATAGCAAAGGGCGAATCTATTCCGGAGACAATGGCGTAACCCGAGGATTTTATTATAAGCAAGGAGGATACTACCGAAAGAACTGGGGAAAGCATGGGCCTTTAACTAACCCTTATGCCTTTGGATTTATGCCTGGGATGCAAGTCAAAGGAGAGCAAAGACGGTTTACCCATGCCTGGATCAAGTATGAAGGAGGCCAACTCCCGGCTGCTTATCATGACCAGGTCCTCGCCATTAATCCACTTTCTAACTTCATCATTGCCAGCAACCTACAGATGGAAGGTTCCTCTTTTACGGCCATCGACCAAGGAAAGATCCTAGAAACGGATGACCATTGGTTTCGCCCAGTCGATATAAAGGCAGGCCCAGATGGAAGCGTGTATTTGGCAGATTGGAGTGACAGCCGCCTATCTCATATTGATCCCCGAGATACTTGGAACAAGGCCACCGGTAGGATATATCGCCTCAGTAGCCAAGGGACCAAGCCTATTCCTTCTTTTGATCTCAGTCGATATTCTAGGGAAGAACTGATCCAATTACTATCCCATCCAAATAAATGGTATCGGCAACAAGCTCTACGAATTTTTGGAGACAGGAAGGATCCCGCTACATGGCCTGCCCTGCGGAAACTATTTGAAACCGGAAGCCCCCAAGAAGCCCTAGAAGCGCTCTGGGCCATCCACCTATCCGGAGGTTTTGATGAAGGAATAGCCCTAACGGGTTTAGCACACCCAGATCCTTATGTCCGATCATGGGCCATTCGCTTAATTGGGGACCAAAACGACACCACACCAGTCCTGCTCACAGCTATAGCTAAATTAGCTAGCAAAGAAAAACAGTTGGAGGTAATTGGGCAGATCGCCTCTACCGCCAAAAGACTCCCTGTCGCTCAGGCTCAAACCATTCTGCCCAAGCTGCTCATCAATAAGTCAACTCAAACCGATCGAGACAATCAATTATTAATCTGGTGGGCCGTAGAAGCTCATGCCGAAGCCAGTGAATTCTCCCTTGAAAGGCTATTTGAACCTGCTGGGCTTTGGAAAACGCCACTAGTCAAAATATTTATCTTGCCGAGACTAGTAAAAAAGTATATGCTCTCGGGAGGGAAAGAGAATTATAAACGCGTTGCAAGCCTCTTCAATTTAGCCCCTTCTGAATCCTCCGTCCTTCCCTTGTTCGATGGGTTACAAGAAGGTCTACAAGGTCAGAATAAACTCGGAGAATTACCCCAGGAAGTCCTCGAAATCCTCGATAAGTACCAAGCCAAATTTGGCGAGGGCCCTTTGGCCTTAGCACTGCGCCAGGAGGATGAAAAGGCCATTGAGACAGCCGCTAAAATCTTAGCTGAGTCCACTGCACGTCGACGGGAGCAATTATCTTACCTGAGTATCTTTGGAGAGATCAATGCACCCCATGTAGTACCAACCTTACTACAACTTGTGGTGGACCCAAAGCATACCGATGCAGTTAAAATAGCTTGCTTGCAAACACTTCAGCACTATGATCTTCCCGAAATTGGAACGACCATTGTGAAGGCCTACCCTGATAAATTGAGAGCTAACCCCAGGGTTCGGCTAGCTGCCTTACAATTAATAGCGAGCAGATCCAATTGGTCCGAAAAATTTCTGGCAAGTATCACAGAAAGCAGGCAGGTTAAAAAGGAAGATATTCCTATACAGATTGTTAGACAATTTAAACTATTACCTGGCTCAAGTCTGGGTCCACAACTAGATAAGATTTGGCCTGAAGTGAAAATTGCCTCTGTGGATCAAAAGAAAAAAGAGATGCAACGGATTCTCAACGCTATGGAAACGGGGGTAGGGGAGTTACAAGCCGGCCGCCAGATATATGGTGCAGTCTGCGGTAATTGTCATCAATTAAAGGGCGAGGGAGGAGCACTTGGCCCAGACCTTACTGGCTATGATAGGCGAAACCTCACGGAACTCGCCTTAAATATAGTAGATCCTAATGCCTACATTCGTGAAGGTTATGTCAACTATTTATTCCAGATGAAAGATGGGCAAACGATCATGGGAACCATAAAAGATCAAACCGATCATCAGTACTTGCTACAATTGGCGAGTGGGGCGGAGCTTAGCCTAAGTACGGCCCAAGTACAAGAGGCCTTAGCACAAGAACAATCCCTTATGCCGGAGCACCTAACGGAGCCACTCTCTGACCAGCAGATTAGAGACCTATTGATCTACCTCCAGCAATAATCTAGTTCCCCTACATTTCATAAAACAAGTCCGTACCTTTTAATATTGTCTTAGGAAAATCCCGGATAGATGTCGTCGGATTTGTTATTACACTTCTGTTGCAAAGTACTATGTAGTATGCCAATAGATCCTCCAGGTGATCAAGCATATCAGCCATAAAGAGCTACCAATAGTAGCAGAAAACCCATTTCTTCTAGCCTTTAGAACATTTGTGGAAGGGACTTAGGGTTTAAAGTAAAATCTTGAGAATGAGATTTTTTTGTTCAGTTTTTTGAAGCCTAAGTATGTCCTCATACTTCTAAAAATTTAAGTACATGGAAAAGGTCCGTAACTATTTCCTTGCATCCTTGGTACTGACGCTACTTTTTTCCTGCAACAGCAGTAGTAGCGATCAAGGCCAAGAAGGAGCTACAGAAGAAGAAATCACCTATCAAGAAAACTGGGAATCCCTACAAAATTATGAAGTACCAGAGTGGTTCCAGGATGCCAAATTGGGCATTTTCATTCACTGGGGCCCATACGCTGTCCCAGCATTTAGTTCAGAATGGTATGGTCGCCATATGTATATGGATACGGCGACTTACAATGCCCAGTTTGTCCTGCAAAGTGAGGGGCCGAATAAGGTGTTTACCCACCACAAAGAAAAGTATGGGAATCACAAAGAATTTGGGTACAAAGACTTCATCCCGATGTTCAAGGGCGAGGATTTTAATGCTGATGAATGGGTGAGTCTCTTTAAAGAAGCTGGAGCCAAATATGTGGTACCCGTTGCAGAGCACCATGATGGTTTTGCGATGTACGACTCCAAGGTTACTCCTTGGAATTCAGTGGACATGGGACCCAAACGCGATATCCTAAAAGAACTTATAGCCGCCGGCAAAAAGCAAGGAATGAAAGTCGGTGCATCGACTCATTTTGCCTTTAATTGGGCCTACTTCAACAAGAAACCACATTTTGACACGGTGGACCCTGACTATGCTGACCTGTATGGGAAAAAAGGACTAGATCCTAAAGAACCTGTGAGCGATGAATTCAAGGAATTGTGGTGGAAGCGTACTACGGACATCATCGACAATTACGAGCCAGATATTTTGTGGTTTGATTTTTATTGGGATCAAGATGTATTCGACGATTTTCATCCTAAAATGGCAGCCTACTACTACAATAAAGGTTTAGAATGGAACAAGGAAGTGGTGCTGCAAAACAAGAACTTTCGAAGAGAATCTTTCCCTACGGGCACTTTTGTGCATGACCTTGAAAGAGGACTAATGGCTGATACCAGAGAGAACCCATGGCAAACGGATACCTCCATCGGCAAAAACTCTTGGTGCTATGTGGAAGGTTGGCAATCCAAAGATGCTAATTCAATCATTGACGACCTGATTGATATCACAAGTAAAAATGGGTGCCTTTTACTCAATGTTGGCCCAAAGGCCGACGGTACCATACCAGAAGATCAGAAAGCTATATTATTGGAGATCGGCAGTTGGCTGAAAGTCAATGGAGAGGCCATCTATGGGACCCGTTATTGGGATCGATTTGGAGAAGGTCCGACCCAGGTAGCGGAAGGCTATATGTCAGAGCACAAGGGTAAAAGAGCCTTTTGTGCCCAGGATATCCGCTTCACGACTAAGGGCGACAAGCTTTTCGCAATCGTAATGGATTGGCCTGAAGATCAGCTGGTACAAGTAAAATCATTGAAGAAAGGAGAAAAAGAAATTACGTCTATCCGTCTACTGGGCAGCGATGCTGACTTAAAATGGTCTCAGGAGGAGGATGCGCTTTCCGTGCAACTACCTGCGGAGAAAACGGGAGATCACGCTTGGGTACTGGAAATTCTCTAATAAGCTGTTTGACCAGAGCCGATTTAAACCAGTCGATTCCACCCCATTTTCCGAAAGGCACTGGGAGTGAGGTGGAACTTCTTTTTAAACAGTCGATTGAAATAAGATACATTGGGAAGGCCTATTTCCATGGCTACCTCCGCAATCGTTAAATCTGAAGTAGCAAGGAGGATTTGGGCTCTTTCCAATCGTTTGTTATTAATAAAATCCAAAGGCCGTACACCATTAATCTCTAGAAAAAGACGGGAAAAGTAATCTGGATGCAAATAGACCGAATTGGCCAGTTGCTCAACGGTAAGTTTTTCGGACAGGTGTTTATCGATGTATTGGATAACAGATGCCAAGCGTCGGTAAGACTTCAGTTGCTTTTCACTTTGTAATCGCCCGGGCTGGATAAAGCGTGAAAATAGCTGTAGCAAGATACCTTTACTTTCTAGATAGCGATCATAGGATTGAGAGCTATTGAGGTTGTAGCTGAGCAAATCCGGTTTATTGTCATACGTCTTTGGATCAGATTCCAAAATCGTTCTTCCCGGATTCAACGCCAATAAGCGCTGCATGAGCTGATGGTCCAAAGGGGTCGCTTCCGTTTCATATTTAAAGGGCAATAGATCGTATACACTCATCCCTCCCTCCATATTATCTAGAAAACTGATATAGTACTGATCCATCAGCTTATCGCAATGATACTTGCTATAGGTAAAGTTCGGGACTAAATACAATCGATTTGGGCGAAGTAGGAATTTTTTTTGGTGGTGAAAGACCCAAGCCTCACCTTTTGTAATGAGGTATAAACGCGAAAACGGACTAATAACATTATCAAATTGCCAGCGATGGTCGAGTTCGGCAAATCCAATATGTAACAACGACAATTTTAAGGTACTTAAAACTTTATGCATAACTCCTAGGGTTCCTAATGCGTGAATCAGACACTCTATTCAGCAAGTCGGATTTGTACAATGTTTGGTCCCTTTTGTTCTACTCTTTCCCTCTTGTGAATATCTAATATTGCAAATATCCTATTTACCCGATTGAGGCTAGGTAACATATGACCAAAACCGCAAAACATATGGTCCATATCAAAGAACAACAATTACTTATCGCAATTTTCCTGCTACTCCTTGGAGGATTAAGCTCCTGCAAAATGGACCTGCCTGCCCCCGTTGAATTGGCTAGTCAACAACTTCCTGAGCAGATCGATTTCAATTTTCATGTAAAACCCATTTTATCGGATAAATGCTACTTCTGCCATGGGCCAGACCTGGCCAACCAAAAGGCAGGATTTAGTTTACATACTGAGGAGGAAGCCTTTAGTGTATTGGAAAATTCCGGGAAACGAGCCATCGTTCCGGGAAAACCAGCTAGTAGCGAGTTGGTACATCGAATTCTTTCGGATCAGGCCGAAATCCAGATGCCACCCGTCGAATCCAATTTGCCCCTGACGGATTATGAAAAAGCACTATTGGTACGGTGGATTGAGCAGGGTGCTGAATATAAAAAGCACTGGGCCTATTTACCTCCACAAAAGACTAAGCCACCAAAGGTCAACAGCAGCTCACCGCTGGTAAATAGGATCGATACCTTCGTCGTGGCACGCTTGCAGCGAGAGGGTTTTCAGTTGCAGGCACAAGCTGATAAGGAAATCTTACTACGACGGCTTAGCTTTGATTTAATCGGCTTGCCTCCATCCATAGAAGAACTCGATGCATTTCTAGCCGACAACTCTCCCGAGGCCTACGAGAAGGTAGTTGATCGCCTGCTAGCCTCCCCGCACTATGGCGAGAAAATGGCAGCTAATTGGATGGACGTAGCTCGTTTTGCCGATACACACGGCTATTCCGTAGATCGCTATCGCCCGATGTGGCCCTGGCGAGATTGGGTCATTGAATCCTTCAATCAAAATAAATCTTACGATGAATTTATCACCTGGCAACTAGCAGGAGATCTCTTGCCCAATGCGACTAAGGAACAGAAGCTAGCCACGGCCTTTAACCGCAATCACGCCCAAAATATGGAAGGCGGAATTGTGAATGAGGAATTTAGGATAGAATATGTAGCGGACCGAACTAACACTTTCGGCAAGGCGATGCTTGCCCACACGATGGAGTGTGCCCGCTGTCACGACCACAAATTTGATCCCGTTTCACAGAAGGAATACTTCCAAATGTTTAGCTTCTTCAATCAAGTAGATGAGGCCGGCCAAATATCTTGGGATGACGCCATGCCTGTGCCAACTATGTTGCTAACTGACGAGCGGCAGGATAGCCTCATCCAATTTTTGCAGCGAGCTATTGAAAAAAAAGAAAAAGAAGTACAAGCCCTACATCAACAATCCAATGCTATTTTAACTAGCTATACGTCCGCGACCCAAAACCAAAAATATCTACAGAAGGGATTATTAGCCCATTTTGATTTCGATAAAACCGTCCAAGATCAATTCACAAACCGAGTTAACCCCAAGCAAAAAGCTAGAATTACCGAAGCACAAAGTTGGAAGAAAACAGTTTTGGAGCCTTCGCTAAAACCTAGCAAATTTGGGCAAGGGCTAGTACTCAATGGAGACGATCCCTTAGACCTAGGTCAGGTCGGAATCTTTAATCGTGCTCAGCCCTTCTCCATCGGGATTTGGCTAAAAGTTCCCGAGGAGCTGGAAAATGGAGTGATTTTTCACAAAGGGCAAGGAGCCATCTTGTATAGTTTCCGAGGCTACCACTTGGCCATTCGAGACAATAAACTAGAAGCCTTGATGGCCCATACCTGGCCCTATAACAACATCATCAAAATATCAACTGATGAGGTGCCGAAAAACCAATGGATACAGCTAACGCTTACCTATGATGGCTCCAGTTCCGCCCCAGGACTGCAAGTCTATCTAAACGGAGCGCCGCTGACGATGATCGTTGAAAAAGACAACCTCTATAAGGATATTCTGTTCCCTAAACTTGACCAGGAGCCCGGGCTTAGAATCGGAGCCCGTTGGAGAGGTACCGGTATTAAAGGAGCGGAAGTAGATGAGATAAGGGTATATGGAAGAGTGCTGATGGAAGAGGAAGTAGCCCTTTTGGGAGGAACAGGACAAACGCTCACAGCACAGCAAGAGAAAAAAATAGAACGAATTCACCATTCCGCACCTTACCAACAGAAACAAAGAGAGTTACTCGATCTCAGGTTAGGACTAAATGCCCTTCTGGACTCTATCCCTGAGATTATGGTTATCGATGAATTAAAGAAGAAACGAAAGACTCATTTATTAGAGCGAGGGGCTTATGACGCGCCAGGGGAAGAGGTCTTTGAAGGTACCCCCGAACGCATCCTGCCCTTTGCTGATTCCCTGCCTCGAAATCGCCTAGGCCTCGCGCAATGGCTTTTTGCCCCGAACAATCCGTTGACCGCCCGCGTCATGGTCAATCGGTACTGGCAATCCTATTTCGGCATGGGAATCGTAAAGTCGGCTGCTGACTTTGGCAATCAAGGAGATCTTCCGACTCACCCCGACTTGCTAGATTGGTTGGCGGCGGAATTCGTAGAATCTGGTTGGGATATCAAAGCCATGCAAAAGCTCATCGTCATGTCCGCCACCTATCGGCAGTCTTCCAAAACTTCTCCCGAGTTACTGGAGAAGGATTACGACAACGCCCTTTTTACTAGAGGGCCTGCAGACCGGCTCTCCGCCGAACAACTTCGAGACAATGCCCTTTTCGCTAGCGGCTTATTGGTTCCGAAAATCGGAGGAGAAAGCGTTAAACCTTATCAACCGGCAGGGCTTTGGCGCTTCAACGGAACAACCTATGTACCAGACAAAGGGGAGAAGTTGTATCGCCGTAGCCTTTATACTTTTTGGAAACGTACCGTTCCGCCCCCCACCATGAACACCTTTGATGCCCCTAGCAGAAGCTATTGTGTAGTGAAACGGCAGAAAACGACTACACCACTGCAGTCCCTTACCCTATTAAATGATCCCCAATTCATAGAAGCGGGAAGAGCGCTAGCAGCAAAGGCCTGGCACAAAAAGGAGGCGACTAAAGAACGGCTAACCTATATCTACCGAGCTCTGACGTCCCTCCACCCAGATGATAAAGCCCTTGCTATTCTACAGACCTATTATCAAGATCAAAAATCAGATCTAGAGAAACATCCTGAAAAAGTGGACGGCTGGCTCCAAATAGGGGAGTGGACTGACCAAGCTAATTTCGATCGCAACGAGATGGCAGCCTATTCCATTGTCAGTAGCATGATCATGAATTCTTCCGCCGCCACCAACAAAAGATAAGCTATGCAAAATCTCAATACGGTATCCGATCATTTCAATCGCCGAGAATTCCTCAGGAAATCTGGGATGGGCTTGGGAGCGCTGGCCCTTAGTTCTATGCTAAATCCACTGGGAGGGTCCAGTACACGGCCTCCACGAGCCTCCCATCTCATCGGATCTACCCATTTCACGCCAAAAGCAAAACGGGTCGTCTACCTTTTCCAGAGTGGAGGTCCCTCCCAATTGGAAACCTTCGATTACAAGCCCTTATTGGAGAAAATGAACGGGGAAGATTTGCCTGACTCCGTTCGGCAAGGGCAGCGCTTAACCGGAATGAGTGCCGGACAATCGGCTCTCCCTTTGGCTGGTTCTAAGTTTGGTTTTTCTCAATATGGAAAATGTCGAGCTTGGGTTAGTGATCTTCTACCCTATACCAGTGAGATTGTTGATGAGCTTTGCTTTATCAAATCGATGCATACCGAGGCAATTAATCACGATCCCGCCATCACTTTTTTCCAGACGGGTTCACAACAAGCTGGGCGACCTAGCATTGGTTCTTGGTTGAGCTACGGGCTTGGTAGTGATAATGAGAATCTACCCGCCTTTATCGTATTGGTATCTAAAAATGCCGGAGGACAACCCCTCTATGCCCGCTTGTGGGGTAATGCCTTCCTGCCCTCCCGTCACCAGGGTGTACAATTCCGTTCTGGCAAAGATCCGGTACTCTTTCTCAATGACCCCAATGGCTTTCACCGGCAGGATCGAGCCAAAATGTTAGACTATCTACAACAGTTGAATGAAGTACAAAATGAGGCCTACGGTGACCCCGAATTAAGCAACCGCATCGCCCAATACGAGATGGCCTTCCGCATGCAAACTTCGGTGCCAGATGTCACTGACTTTTCCGACGAACCGGATTGGGTCTTCGATATGTATGGCCCCGATTCTCGCACGCCGGGCACCTATGCGGCCAATTGTCTATTAGCCAGACGGTTATTAGAAAAGGATGTCAAATTTGTCCAATTGTATCACCAGGGTTGGGACCAGCACCTAAATCTCCCCAGCGGGATTAAGAACCAGTGCAAAAAGACGGATCAAGCTTCCGCAGCGCTAGTCAAAGACTTAAAACGCAGAGGCTTATTGGAGGACACCTTAGTCGTCTGGGGAGGTGAATTTGGCCGAACCAATTACTCTCAAGGAAAACTCACCCCCACCAATTATGGCAGAGATCACCATCCCCGCTGCTTCACCATGTGGATGGCTGGGGGGGGAGTAAAACCAGGATTCACCTATGGCGAGACGGATGATTTTGGATACAATATTGTGAAAGATCCAGTTCACGTCCACGACTTCCAAGCCACCTTGATGCATCTAATGGGAATTGATCACGAACGGCTGACTTTCAAACACCAAGGGCGCCGATATCGCCTCACCGATGTCGAAGGTCATCTGGTCAAGGATATTCTCGCCTAGCCCCAATCATGGCTTTCAGACAAAAGGATTGTGTTTTTTTGAATGACAAATGTTGATATTTGGTCTTAGTGCTATATGATGTCCAAATGTATCAGGGCCTTTCTGATATATTCGTAAAAAAATCTAAGCTATGCAAAGTGCCAAACGGATCATCTTATCCTCTCTATTCGTAGGATTGAGTGTCATTCTTCTAGGTCAAAACCTAATCAGTAATGCTGGATTTGAAGAGGGCAGTAATGCCTGGATTTTTGGGACCTGGGGTGGACCTACCGCCAACTTTACTGCTACTACTGAAGAAGCACAAGAAGGAACGCAATCGATGAAGATCGAAGTGCAGTCCACCGATACGGAAGCTGCCAAAGTCTTCATCAGACAGCAGGCGATCGCGCTGGACCCTACCAAAGTATATACGGCTGCGTTTCAGGTGCTCAGTCATTCTGGGCAGAGCGAATCCATCAATTTGCAGCTCTATTCACACCCAAATATTGGCTCTAGTACCTGGGGGGTAGCCTGGCAAGAGAATACAATTACTTTCGAGGGCGATGGCCAATGGCACTCCTTTAACTTTCAGTTTATCCCAAATGCTGTAGCAGGTGCTCCTGATTTCAATACTCAAGGCTTTATGTTTGGATTTGCCCGCAATGCCAACGTCTTTTACTTAGATAATGTAAGTCTAGCCCCCGAGACAGAAGAACCGCCCACTGAGACGCGCCTCTACCACGTCAGTAAATCGGGAAGTGATGATAACCCAGGAACAGCCGAAGAGCCCTTCCTAACCCTGGGCAAGGCAGCGGCTTTAGTCCAACCCGGAGATACCTGTATTATTCACGAAGGAACCTATGAAGAGACATTACGGCCTGGCACTTCTGGTCAAGCAGACTTCCCGATTGTTTTCCAAGCTGCCGATAAAGAAAAAGTAATCATAACAGCTATGGAAGCGCTTAGTGGTTGGACGCCCGATGATGGGGCCGTTTACAAAACCACCGTGGATTGGGATTTAGGGCAAAAGAACTTTGTCATGAATAAGGATGTGGCTTGCGATCTAGCCCGCTGGCCCAATAATACGGATGGGGATCCCTTCACGCTAAACTCACTGCGCAATACGGGTGGGAGTGGTGAAGATGTGCAATTTGGTGCATTCCTCACGCATAGTCAAATCCCTAACTGGAACTGGGCCGATGGGGGCTCTATCCTCTTCTACGGAGATCGACCAGGCTCCGGCTGGACCACCTGGAAGGCCTTTATCACAGGCAGTTCAGCAGGGCGCGTCAATTTTGACCTGGATAAAAACCCATCTTGGATCAGAACCTTTCACCCACCTGCCGATCGTGGAGATTATTTTCTAGAAGGCATTCGAGAAGCGCTAGATTATCAAAATGAATGGTATTTCGATCCAGGTACTCAGACCCTATATATTCAATTGCCTGAAGGCACAGCGCCAGCTGATGGAGAGGTAAGTATGCGCAGACGCAATATGACCATTGATTTGAATGGTCGGAATTTCATTGAGATCAAAAACCTGGCTTTATTTGGTGGGGGAGTAGAGATCAATGGCTCTAGTAATGTGCTGGAAGGGGTATCCATTTTCTATGGTAGCTATACTAGGGGGGTAGTAAGTGGTTTTAATGCCCAAAGCCAGAGTGTACACATTAAGGGCGGAAATTCAAATCGCGTTGAAAAGTGTGAAATTGCCTTCGGAGCTGCCACCGGAATCTGGGATAGTGGCAATGGAACCCAGATCCTAAATTCCAATTTGCACGACTTCAATTTCATCGGAGATTATGATGGCGTGATTATGGCAAGGGGAGGTTCAGCCACTGTGATCAAAAACAACACGATTGCTCGGGCCGGTCGGGATGCCATCCAGATTGTCAACAAAAATAGTGAGGTAGCTTATAATGATGTGACCCAAAGTAATCTGATTGCAGATGATTGCGGTTTGTTATACACCTTAGGGCCAGGCTTGAATATGGAAATCCACCACAATTGGTTCCATGACATCGCCAGCCGAGGCGACCTCAAGAAAGCAACGGGAGTGTATTTAGACAATGATGCAGGAAATGTATCCCTACATCACAATGTGATCTGGAATACGGAGTGGTCTAGTGTGCAGATCAATTGGAATGGAACAAATATTGATGTCTTCAATAACACCCTTTGGGATGGCTCAGCTGCCATGGGCGCTTGGCACTTGGCCGGAACTGCTTTTTCTAATGTGCGGGTATGGAACAATTTGACCAACAAGAATTCGCTCGAACCACAATCGGACAAACAAAATAATCTCGTGATTACTGATGGTACAGACCCTTTCAATGATTCGGCAAATGGTGATTTTACCTTACAAGTGGGCGTCCAAGCCATTGATTATGGTCGCGTCATCGATGGAATCACCGATGGCTATGTAGGTGCTAAGCCAGATGCTGGTGCCTATGAGAGCGGAGCAGAAGTTTGGTTGCCGGGTATTGACTGGTACGCGCCCTTTGGTCCCACCGGTTTAGGTTGTTACGGCCTACCTGGTGAAAACTGCGAGACCGTTACTAGCACTAAGGAAATTCCAGTGGAAACCGTAAAGGTATTTCCCAATCCACTTACTTTCGGTCAATTGACGGTAGAGTTAAAGGAGCATTTAGGTGAAAAGGTTTCCTGGGGACTACATTCTATCAGTGGACAAACCGTGCAACAGGGAAGCGATATTCTGCTCGAAAATCTGCAGGTGAGAATGTCTCATTTACCCCCAGGCATTTATCTACTCCGAGTACAGACCGATCGCAAGCGTTACCAAGCAAAAATTATTCGCCTTTAAAAACATAGTAATATAAGGACAAGAATTAAGCCCCAGAGCCCTGATTTCAGCATTTGCTGAAGTCAGGGCTTTTGTATTCCTGCACTGCTTAAACGCCCTTTCGATTATACTCAATGCCCATAAGATTCTAATCTGTTCAGTTTTTGTCTAGACAAGAATGATTTACATTAGATTGATTTCCTGTTACTTAGAACTTCCGCCATCAGCTGGATGGAGACAAGAAGCTGATGGCGAGAAGAAGGGCCTTTAGGTAAAAAAAAAGAAACAAGAAAATGCATTTAAATGCACTAAGGTATGCTTTGATCGTCGCCTTCGGGGGATTCGTCTTTGGATTAGATGCCGCTTTGATTTCAGGGACAGTTGGTTTTGTAACGACAGAATTTGGCTTATCAGATTTGCAAGTTGGGGCGGTCGTTAGTGCATCTGGTTTTGGGGTGCTCTTTGCCCTACTAGGTGTGGGCTATGTAGCGGATCGCATGGGGCGAAAGAAGACCTTACAGATCATCGCAGTCTTGTACTTAGTTTCCGCAATTTGTTCGGCTTTAGCCCCTTCTTATGGGGCCTTAGTGTCGGCCAGATTCTTAGGAGGCCTAGCTTTTACTTCCCTCTCCCTCGCCTCCATGTATATAGGAGAAATTGCCCCTCCGGATAAACGTGGAACCCTAGTGGCCATGAACCAGATCAATATTGTGATCGGACTATCAGCGGCCTATTTTTTAAACTATTTGATCCTACAACTCTCACAATCGGAGGTAGCCTGGGTAGTCGATTGGGGGCTAAAAGAGCACACCTGGCGATGGATGTTGGGGTCAGAAATTCTTCCAGCCATTCTTTGGTCCATACTTCTTTTGACTATCCCTCCTAGTCCTCGCTGGTTACTCCTGAAAGGCAGAGTAGCTGATGCCAGGAGCGTCCTTTCCACCTTACTCCCCTCCCATGAAGTGGACAAGCAGTT
>JAHQWA010000573.1 GCA_019634045.1 Saprospiraceae bacterium | reverse complement strand
GTGAAAAGTTGATGATTTGTGAAAAACCGATCAAAGAGCACCTGCAAAAGCACTATGAATTTGAAGCGGTACAGTACTACCACAATTGCCAGTTTATTGTAATTACAGCTAAGCGCTAATAGACTGGAGATATTCCTTCAGGATCAGTCTCGCCACCAAAACTATAAGGTGGCTCACCTTGTATACGAAGTTCTTCTGCTGGTACCGGTAAATGCGCGGGGGTGCCAAATTGCAAACCACCTAAAGGCGTCACTTGGAGGTAGTCTTCACGCGGAGCCATTCGCCTACGATCAAACCAAAGCCCAAGGGGGGCAGTGCCTAATAATTCGATGGCACGTTCATACACAATCGCTGTTTTGATGCCTGCTTGAGTGGTTTGTGCAGAAAGGGCAGTCAATTGCCCTCGACTACTTCGAGTTCCGGCGTTAAGTGCTTGTAATGCTTCAGAAGTGCGATCAAGCGCCAACAAAGCTTCAATACGCAACAATTCATTATCTGCTTTGCGAAAAGCGGGCATTGGTCCTGTGCTGGAGCCATCACCTGCAAAGTCGGGGTCACTCAGGTTGCGATTGTGTTTGTAATGTGAGAAATGCCATTCTCCCCGATCAGTCGGGAAATTATGCTTCATAAGATAGGTGAAATCGGTCTCAAGTCTTTTATCCTTAGATTGCGCTTCGGTATTTGTAAGTGCTGGTTCCCCTTGAGCAAAAACTTCAGGATAACGGTTGGGTTGATTTGGATCCATAGCGGCTACTAACCGCTGATCCACGCGAGCCCAAAAAGGACCTTGGCCAGTTTCGGCAAATACCCATTGGTGGTAACTTTGCCATGCATTTCCATCGGCAAGTGGAGCGAAATCAAAGCTCAGTCCCTTTTCGGCATGGTTGAATACAACCTGCCAGTCAACTTGTTCATTTTCTGTAGGCGTCCGTGGCCATTGCGCAAGGAACCGTGCTGCATAGGCATGACTCAATTCGTTGAATTTGGGAACGTCAAGGCGTACTCCATTGAAATATTGATGGACAAAGTCCTCTCCTAATGGGCTGGTGATTTGGATGGCCATTTCCAATTCAGCTACTGCAGCAGCAATCATTTCTTGATAGTTCTTATAATCAAGTGCGGCCTCTAAGTTGGCTTTTTCTGCCACCAGTAAGCCCTGATCAAAAATGAGGCCTAGATATCCCCAACTCACTCCTCTGAGGAAATGTGCGGCAGCCCGAATACCTTGATCTTGTGGGCCACCTTGATCGATGGTAATGCCACGATCTAAAGCTTCCAAAATATCATTGGCTGTAGCCACTGCAGAAAGACAAGCAAACCAGGGTTCTTGTACAACTTTCCGATAGTCAATTTCTTCAGTTGCCCGATTGTTATAGCTGGTTCTGGGTTCCATACCCATCCGCTGAGCGCCAAAATCTGCCCAGGACATACCATAGGCATCTGCGGCTACCCCGAGGCTGACGTTGGGGTGATTACCGTGGATACCTTTCCACCAATTTACATATCCACCGGCTAAAGCGGTAATTAGGTCTCCACCTGTGGAAAGGACGGTTTCCCGGTCGGGATTATTTAAATTAACAGTATTGAGGTCCTTGCAAGCGCTAAATAATAGGAGTAGGGAAAGGCAGCAGAGAAATGCTTGAAGTTTCTTGGAATACAACGACATATAATTATCTGTTTTCAAACCTGGTATTTTGGCGTACTGAGCAAAACCAGGGATTGATGCTCAGCAAGGGGTGTCGTGGAATGAACTGAAGGGGGCGTTGATATTGGGACAGTCTGCAATTACTCTATTCTTAACTTCATCTGCTGTCAAAATAGTATAGGCCACTGCAAAGTTTATTAGGATCTTAATACTCGATTTAGGGCAAATACTAAAAATCCCAGCAGGAGAATGAATCCAAAAAAGGTTTCCCAATTTTTGGCCAAATCTTCTATAGCATCCCAAGATCTATAAATCATATAAATGCCCGCTGCCACGACGAACAATAGCTTAATTATTTTCCTTGTTTTCATTTGCCCTTACGATTGATACTTTTTTTGCCTAATTTTGCCGACTGCGCTAAACGTGTCTAAATAGAGCGCATTTACGATCAACAAAAACAGCCAGGGTTCAGTTTACTTTAGAGTACGCTTAAAATTCCATTAATTGACTACAAGTAGAAAATTTTGTTTTGTACTTCATTGCGCGTCGGGCACGTAGCTATGGCTATGTTTCCTCCTTCGGCTTCGTCCAAAATAAAATTTGCTCACTTTCGCTCAATCACGAAAATTTAAACGTACTCTTATTCCGAACCAATTTACCTTATGGCAAAATCTACCAATAACGGGAAGGCAGGTGTAGCAGGGACTAGTAATGGTCAACACGGCCCTAGTGATATTTTAGAGCAAGAATACATTGAAGTGATCGGTGCTCGAGAGCACAATCTTAAAGATGTAGATGTGCGTATACCGCGTAATCAGTTAGTCGTGATTACCGGGATTAGTGGCAGTGGCAAATCTTCTTTAGCATTTGATACCATCTATGCCGAAGGGCAGCGGCGGTATATGGAAACTTTCACGGCCTATGCACGTCAGTTTATCGGTGATATGGAGCGGCCAGAGGTGGAAAATATTACGGGGCTAAGCCCGGTTATTTCCATCGAACAAAAGACCACTGGCCGGAATCCACGATCTACGGTCGGAACCATCACCGAAGTATATGATTTTATGCGCTTGCTTTTTGCTCGAGCTGGCGAGGCTTACTCTTTTATTACCGGGAAGAAGATGGTTCGCTACAACGAAGAGCAGATGAAGGGGCGAATCAGTGAGCAATTTGCAGGGAAAAAGATTGTTTTGCTGGCTCCTCTAGTGCGCGGTCGAAAAGGACATTATCGAGAGCTGTTTGATTCGGTGCGCAAGCAAGGGTACACGAAAGTACGGGTGGATGGTGAAATGCTTGACCTAACCCCAGGGATGCAGATAGATCGGTACAAAATCCACGATATAGAGTTGGTGGTTGATCGCTTAAAGATGACCTCTGATCGCCTGGAACGCCTGACAGAATCTTTAGGGATTGCGCTGAAAATGGGCAACGGACTGATTATGCTTATGGATCACGATACGGGGCAAGTGAGTGCCTATAGCAAACATTTGATGGACCCAGCTTCTGGAATTTCTTATGAAGAACCTTCCCCCAACTCCTTTTCCTTTAATTCGCCTTATGGAGCCTGTCCTACTTGCAAGGGCCTAGGGAAAGTTAATAAAGTAGATGCACAGAAGGTCATTCCCGATGATTCCAAGAGTATTAATGAGCAAGGGATAGTCCCCTTCGGGGAGGTGCGGAGCAATATGACTTTTAAGCAATTGCGTGCAATTGCCAAGAAATTTAAATTTACTTTTTCCACTCCTGTGAAGGATATTCCTGAAGAGGCAATGGACATCATTCTGAATGGTGGAAATGATGGCTATGGAGTAAAGATCAACTACGGCGATAATGAATTTAATTACAACCTTGCCCAGGAAGGCTTAACCAATATGTTGAAGCGCTGGTATGAGTCGTCTAGCTCAGAAAAAATTCGCTCCTGGGTTGAAGCGTTTATGACCATTGATAACTGTTCTGATTGCCAGGGGTATCGCCTGAAAAAAGAATCTTTGCATTTCAAACTCAATGAAAAACACATTGGGGAATTAGCGGAAATGGATCTGACAGATTTGCATCAATGGATGGAAGAAGTGCCCCAGCATCTTTCGGAGCGGCAGGGGATGATTGCTAAGGAAATTTTGAAAGAAATTCAATTTCGCCTCGGTTTCTTGCTCCATGTAGGCCTGGATTATCTAACGTTAAATCGACCATCGCGGAGCTTATCTGGTGGCGAAAGTCAACGGATTCGATTAGCAACGCAAATTGGTTCTCAACTAACTGGGATTACTTATATTCTAGATGAGCCAAGTATTGGCTTGCATCAACGGGATAATCAGAAACTGATTGAGGCCCTCAAAGAACTAGCTGAAATTGGCAACACTGTTTTAGTAGTAGAGCACGATAAGGATATTATGCTGGCCAGTGATTATCTAATTGATTTGGGACCTGGAGCTGGAGCACATGGTGGTGAACTGGTTGCAGAGGGGGTGCCGAAGTCTTTCTTAGAAAAAGAGACTATCACAGCCGATTATCTGACTAATCGCAGGTCCATTGAAGTGCCAAAAAAACGCCGAAAAGGAAACAAGAAAAGCCTGGTGTTAAAAGGAGCTACTGGTCACAACCTCAAGTCAGTGACCGCAAAATTTCCGCTGGGTACATTTATATGTGTTACGGGGGTTTCGGGCAGTGGTAAATCCAGTTTGATCAATGAAACCTTGTATCCGATTTTGCGGCAGCACTTTTACAAAAGTGTGAAGAAACCTTTGCCCTATCAGTCCATCAAAGGCCTGGAGCATATTGATAAAGTAATTGAGATAGACCAGTCGCCCATTGGTCGTACGCCAAGGTCCAATCCTGCAACCTATACAGGGGTGTTTACCGATATCCGCAAATTGTATTCCGATCTTCCGGAATCTAGAATACGGGGCTATAAGCCAGGACGGTTTTCTTTTAATGTGAAAGGTGGACGTTGCGAAGTCTGCCATGGCTCTGGCATGCGGACGATTGAAATGAATTTCCTTCCGGATGTTTATGTAGGCTGTGAAAACTGCCTGGGACGACGGTACAATAGAGAAACTTTGGAAGTACTCTACAAAGGGAAATCGATAAGTGATGTATTGGATATGCCCGTTAGTGAAGCCGTTCATTTTTTTGAAAACTTCCCGAAAATCTTCCGCAAGTTAACCACTCTAAATGATGTCGGTCTTGGGTATATTACGCTGGGGCAACAGGCCACTACACTTTCTGGTGGAGAAGCCCAGCGGGTGAAATTGTCAGAAGAACTGTCTAAAAGAGATACCGGAAATACTTTCTATATTTTAGACGAACCGACAACCGGACTGCATTTTGAAGATATCCGTCACCTCTTAGATGTTCTCAATAAATTAGTCGAAAAAGGCAATACGGTAGTGGTGATCGAACATAATCTGGATGTGGTAAAAGTAGCGGACCATATCATTGATATCGGTCCGGAAGGAGGCCAAAGAGGAGGCCAGATTATTGCTTCGGGCACACCAGAAAAAGTTGCCAAATCTGAGCATAGTTACACTGCAGACTTTCTTCGAACAGAATTGGGGTAACGGCTGAAATTTCGGCACGAATACTTTAATTGATATATCTTTACACCATAATGCTACTTCCCATGATTGATGTGTAGCTGTGCTAATGTGCAGTAGGAGGCTCCTGTACGATTAGCATTTGCCCGTGTGCATAGAGCGATATTCCTTAATACACCCACTGCCAATTTTCTATAAATTAGAGT
>JAHQWA010000043.1 GCA_019634045.1 Saprospiraceae bacterium | reverse complement strand
GAAGAATAAGAAGAAAGCTATTGCAAGAAGGAAGTTTCAGACAATACTTGCTTTATGCCATTGGCGAGATCCTACTAGTGATGGTGGGGATCTTATTGGCTTTGCAGGTCAACAGTTGGAATGAGAATAGACTAGAGCGCATTGAAGAGGTTAATTTATTGGAAGGCATCCAGAAGGATTTAGTGCAAGACACACTTACTTACCAATCCGCACTCGAAATCCAAAGCATCTCTCTAAGAAAACAAACAGCTCTACGAGATATTATTTATAACAGACGGCCCCGCAATGACTCTATCACTAACTACTTCAGGTCTATCGCCGCCACTTCCACGCCCATCTTTGTCGTGGCTACCTATGAACGTGCTCTACGAAAAGGCCTAAAAACCATTTCGAATGACGCTCTTAGAAACACCCTTGTGTTGTACTACGAAAGTATCATTCCGTACATGGATAACAAAACCAAAATAGATCCCAAGTATCAGTTCGCAGCCATCATGCGCCCCTTCTACAATAAGTATCTGAAAATAGAATTTGACCAAAAGGGTTCTAAGATATATTCCTTGACCGATTTGCCGGCCATGGCCAATGATAATCCCTTTTTGGTAGAACTCAATACGGCCTTACTGAATAAAGATGTAATCATTGATTTGCTCGAGGATAGTTTAGAAAGGTGTAGGTCCTTGATTGATCAGATTGAGGTAGAACTTGAAGTTTTGAGATAGTTGGAATGTTTTCAGCATGTTGGATTTTGCCCCGATTACATATATATTGTCGATATATATATCATTTCTATCGAATTATATCAACAAGTCTGAGAAAATTACCACATATTGAAGCGTGTTCATAAGTACACGACCACCATCCTTCCCACACTCACAAACAAGCGATCATCAAAACTTACATTATCGACTAGAACGCTACTACTATCTTTTTAGCAATCTAAAATCCATTAATTCATGAGAACTTTTGCAGGATTATTCCTTCTAGTAGGCGCTTTATTGTTCGTTGTTCAACCCCAAGCCTTATCAGCCCAAAACGCTGGTAGTGGAGGTGGAAGTCTAGCTCGCGGTGGTGAAGTAGTAGGTAAAGTTCAATTTCCAACCCTTCGGAAAGGTGACGCTACACATGGACGTGTGGCCCGTGGTGGTGAAGTAGTAGGAATGGCTCAATTCGCAGTATTTCACAAGGGCGGGACAGACAGTGGTGGACAATTGTCTTCCAGCGGGGACAGAGCAGGAAATGGCTTATTCGCTGGTGGTAGGCATGGAACAGGAAACGGCTTATTCGCTTCTAACGGTAACGGCGCAGGGAACGGCTTATTCGCTGGCGGTGGACATGGAACAGGAAATGGCTTATTCGCTGGCGGTAGGCATGGAACAGGAAACGGCTTATTGGCTTCTAACGGTAATGGCGCAGGGAACGGACTCTTGGCTCACAGTGGACATTCAACAGGGAACGGACTCTTGGCTCACAGTGGCGATGGAGTAGGAAATGGATTATCGGCTCTTGTTGAGAATACGGGCAACGGCGGTGGTGAGAATTTGACATTGGCCGTGGTGTAAGCAATAGTTTGCTATGATTTCATTAAAGGCGAATTTCCATAATTAACATGAACTAAGATAAAAAGTATGCATAGGACTTGACTACCTTACGAGTAGTCAGGTCTTTCTTTTTCAAAACGGCAGATTGGAAGGAGCATAAGCAGAAAAGAATTGAGGAGATTTCTTTATTAGAATTCAAAAAGATTTAATACAAGACACTTTTACCTTCCAAACTGCTCTGAGAATCCAAAGCATCTCGCTTCGAAAGCAAACTTTGAGAGAGATCTTTGGCTGACCAGATGGAAGAAGGACTTGCAGCTTTGAGCTAAAGCCGGACCTCACCGCTTATTAACCCGCTTCATCAAGCCATTCTTGTAGGTTTGACCTATCGGTATCTTGTGTTGCTCTATAGAAATCCGATTACCCTCAATCGTCTTTATTTTTTTGGTGGCCACGATAAAGGATTTGTGGACGCGTATGAATTCATCAGCAGGCAGCGATTTCTCCAAGGCGGAAATCTTCTCATGACTCAGGATCATTTCTTCTTCTAAATGGATCTTTGTATAATTTCCATAAGCTTCCACAAACAGGATATCCTCGAACTGTATCTGATGCATTTTTTTATCTCCCTTGATAAAGAAATGGGTATTGCCTTGTTCAGTACTTGGTGCAGGAGCAGCAGGCATTTTCACACCAATCGTCTTATTCATAGCTTTGAGAAAACGAGCGAAGGAAAAAGGTTTTAATAAGTAGTCCGAAATGTCTAATTCATACCCTTCCAAAGCAAACTCTTTATGCGCCGAAGTAACGATGGTCGCAGGAGGGTTTGGCATAGATTTCAGTAATTCAAAACCAGTTAATTCCGGCATATTGATATCCAAAAAGATTAGGTCAACTTGGGTCTGATTGAGCAACTGCATGGCTTCAAAGGCATTGTAGCAATTACCCACTTTTTCCAAGTAGGGTAGTTTCTCACAGTAGCCTTCGATAACTCGGTGGGCGATGGGTTCATCGTCTATGATACAGTATTTGGTCATTAGAGCTCGATTGTTAGTTGGACTTTATAAATAGATGCTTGCTGCTCTACATTGAATTGATGTCTATTAGGGTAAATATGCTCCAGTCTCTTCCTTAGGTTTTCCACCCCTATTCCTCTGGGCTCAACCGTCGGTTTCGGCTTAAAATTATTCTCGATCTCAAAAGTAACCTGATTATGCTCAGCGGTTAGGTGCAACTGTACATAAGCTCCCTCTCTCATCCGCTCTACCCCATGCTTGAAGGCATTCTCCAATAGAATAATGAATAATAGAGGAGCAATTTTATAATCTTGAGCAAGCCGATGGGTGAAACGAATGTCTACCTTTTGTTGATAGCGAATTTTATGTAGTTCGATGTAGTTTTCTAAGTAGATAATTTCATCTCTGAGCAGCACCACATCTTCCTTCCCTTCATAAATCGTATAGCGCATCATATCCGATAATTTCAGCACTACCTCAGGCGCTTGATCCGACTTTTCGACGACCAAACCGTATAGATTATTCAAGGTATTGAAAAAGAAATGGGGATTGATTTGACTTTTGAGCAGCATTAATTCCGCCTTCGCTTTATCCGATTTGAGATTTGTGAGCCAACGCCATTGTTCATAGCCCCACAATGCTGCAAATACGGGAATGGGGAATAACATGACATTGGCGAAATCCAGGCGATGATCTACTGAATTATTCGGAGCAGTCAGAAAGAGGAAGAAATAGTAGGACAACACCAGGCCGAAGACAAAAAGAATTAAGATCCTATACTTCCAAACAAATTCGGTCATCGTCAGATAAGCGACGCCTATCCAGAATAAAATGATAGCAGGGATGGTAATCGGATTATTTTGCACGGTTATATAGCGCTCCGCCAAAATGGCTACGACAAGCAATCCCAATACCGCCAGAATCTTGTAAACAGGAAACTTGTTGAGCAAGAAAGCGGTCAACCACCAACAAAGTCCAAAAAGTATAACGTTTAGTAAAACGGAAACCCAGGGAGAGGCGTATGCGGGGTCAACAATGGAAAATTTAGCATACCTGTACAGCACCACAGCAATACCGCCAGTAATAACTGCACTCAAAATTGAAGCCCGAGATTTATTCAAAACACTTCGCATAACACAAAGGTATTGTTCCTTTCATGGATAGGAAAAGGATTTTGATCAACAAGATCATTTTTGAGTCAAACACCATCATTTCTTTATCAAATTGGATTGGGGCACTAGCGATGGCTTTGTATTCTCTTTTTGACCTGGTTCATCAATCTAATTAGTGGCAGATACTCAATGACGCTATGTTTGAATCGAATTAATCAAACCATAGATCATTATGAAAGTTTTCCTTAAAATCTTGAAGTGGATAGGCTTACTGATCGGATCCATATTGATACTCATCATTTTCGCTGCTTTAGTTTTTCGGCTGTTTGATTCCAAACCACCCGCTCCCGGCGAATTGGTAGATATAGGCGAATTCAAACTACACCTGCATGCCGAGGGAGACAGAAACAACAAACCCACCCTTGTAATTGAAGGAGGCTTAGGTGTTCCCAGTGACCATTATCACTGGTTAAGTGCCGCGCTAAAAGACAGCATGCGAGTTGTTCGTTATGATCGAGCGGGAATCGTTTACAGCGACGCCAGTCAAACGCCTCGCGACGCAGAGACCGTTGCCCGTGAGTTGCATACGCTACTAGAAAAGGCAGGAGAATCCCCACCCTACATTTTAGCTGGGCATTCGATGGGTGGCTTGTTTATTCGCGTTTTCACGGAATTGTATCCTGATGAAGTAGCCGCTTTGGTCTTTGTGGATTCTAGTCATCCTGATTTTCGTGAAAGACTGAATCTGCCACCCCGTCCTTCTTCTAAGCGCTTACTTAGTACGCTAGCTATCGTAGCCGATCTAGGCGTTTTAACCCTATTTGATCACGCATTCGGACCGCTTTTGGCCGGTCAGGGATTACCAGAAGAGGTTAATGATCGCGCATTGGGTTATACCTATAACGGGAAATACCTCCGCGCTGTGCTCAGAGAAAATCAAGCATCCGATTTGGTATTTGAAAGAGCCAAAACAGCCAACAACTTTGGGGCCTTACCGATCCGCGTTTTTGCAGCAAATGAAAGACAAGTACAGGCCTATCATCGGTATGGTATCGATCCAGATTGGGCTACTGCTGAAACCATGAAAATGCAACAAGAACTTGCCGATCTTTCTAGCGCTGGCCAATTAATGACGATCAATGGCAACCACAACAGCATTTACACCAAAAAGGAAAATGCGGCTATCATTTGCCAAGAAATCCTTCACCTCCTAGAAGAAGTTCAGACCAAACCTTAAGCCAAAGTCATGAATACACTTGTCATAAAAAACATATCGAAAACCTACAGCAATGGGGTAAAAGCATTGGACGGTATCAATTTGACCATAAACAATGGCATGTTTGGCTTGTTAGGGGCGAATGGGGCGGGTAAATCGTCCTTGATGCGCACCATTGCCGCCTTGCAAAAGCCCTCTGAAGGCTCGGTGATCTTCAATGATGTAGATGTCGTTACAACACCGCAAGCCGTCCGCATGGCGCTTGGCTTCTTACCACAAGAATTTGGCGTATACCCGAAAATCTCTGCCCAAGAACTCTTGAATTATCTCGCCATCTTAAAAGGCATTCAAGATAAAAAAGAACGCCGCGAACAGGTGGAGACCCTATTGCAACAGACGAATTTATACCAGCACCGCAAGAAGTCAGTTTATACTTTTTCAGGTGGTATGAAACAACGTTTCGG
>JAHQWA010000042.1 GCA_019634045.1 Saprospiraceae bacterium | reverse complement strand
GCGCCAAGCCACTCGCCATATTTGGCATCGAAGATCACTTTGACAAATCCTCCCGAAGCTCCAGCAGCCTTGGCTTTACCGGAAGCAGAGAAGGGGAACTTGCCCACTTTAATCTCATAGCCAGCTTCTTTAGCGGCCTGTTCTGTATACCCTACGGAGGCGACTTCAGGTACGCAATAGGTACAACCTGGAATATTGTTATAGTCGATTGGCTCAGGGGTATGACCCGCAATTTTCTCTACACAAGTGATGGCTTCTGCACTGGCCACGTGTGCCAAGGCTGGTCCTGGGATCACATCTCCAATAGCATAAATACCAGGCACATTGGTTTTGTAGTATTCATCAACCAAAATCAAACCTCGATCGGTCTTAACCCCTAAGGTTTCAAGTCCAATGTTCTCTGTATTCGGAGCCACTCCAGCAGCAGAAAGCACGACATCGCAAGTAATCTCTTCGACCTTGCCTGTTTTGCGATTCTTTACTGTAACCTTACAACCACGACCTTTTGTGTTTACCGTTTCCACGGCAGTATTTCCCATTACTTTGATACCTTTCTTCTTATAGGTACGGCCCAGTTCCTTGGAGATATCTGGATCTTCTCTAGGAACCAATCCCTGCTCCATGAATTCTACTATGGTCACTTCAGTTCCGATGGAGTGATAGAAGTAGGCAAACTCTACGCCGATGGCTCCCGCTCCTACGACAACCATTTTCTTTGGCTGCTTGGGCAAAGACATGGCTTTTCGGTATTCGATTATCTTTTTGCCGTCGATAGGAATATTCGGAAGTTCTTTAGCCCGCCCGCCGGTAGCAACGATGATATGATTCGCTGTATAACTTGTCTTTTTTCCTTCTGCATCTGTTACTTCCACACTCTTAGCTCGAGCCAATTTACCAGTACCATTTAGTACGGTAATCTTGTTTTTACGAAACAGGAAGTTAATGCCCTTACTCATTCCATCTGCTA
This sequence comes from Saprospiraceae bacterium, assembly GCA_019634045.1. GTDB lineage: Bacteria > Bacteroidota > Bacteroidia > Chitinophagales > Saprospiraceae > DT-111. The sequence goes on along the minus strand of JAHQWA010000042.1, from coordinate 15,252 downwards.
CACCTCTACTTCGCTTGATCATTCCCTCAAAGTCAGCTTCCGCCTTTTCCACCTTAATGCCATAATCTTCTGCGTGCTGGATATATTCGAAAACTTGTGCACTTTTCAATAGTGCTTTTGTAGGAATACATCCCCAGTTGAGACAAATTCCGCCAATGCTTTCTCGTTCTACGACAGCCACTTTCATTCCCAATTGCGAGGCTCTAATGGCAGCAACATATCCGCCTGGTCCGCTTCCAATTACGATAAGATCAAAATTCATATGGTCAATTTTTCTTTGTAAAGATCAAAAATTGTAGGTGTCAATCTTCATTGGGAACAACACAAGTATGGCTAGGGTTTTCCAACAGTCAAGCCACTCAGCAATTTTGTGCTGCCCAAAATCCCCGCAAATATACTTATAGAAAAGAAAGGAACAAATAGAGGAGTCGAATTCACCTTGATGCTAGCCGCTCGTCAGGCCGCAAAGACCTAGAAAATAGGAGCAGCTAAAGGAGCGCAATCAAAAAACCCCACCGCACATAAAAGCGCAGCGGGGCTCATCTAACTTACTGATACTAATATCTTTTGATAATTTTCTTCAAGTGTTGATTAAGGACTCAAAAAGGATAGGAGGAAACTAATGCGATTTCAAAATGGCAAGTGCTAAAAACACGATCTTACTGAATTGACGTTGCTTGCTCTAGTTTTGAATTTATCCTTCGAGTTGAGTTCTATGCGTGAACTGCTTTGTAAAAGTAGAAAAATTGAATCTTCCGGACAAAAAAAACAGGCAAAATTTTATTCGGAAATCTAAAATCAGACTTTATAATCCTTTTGGTTAAAATGTTGATTTACAGGTTTAAATGAATTTAATTAAAAATAAAGTGTTGTTCGAGGAGGTTTGAAACTAACTGAATAACAAAGCGATATAAATATTTGGTATACTACTACCTTGACTAAGGTTTTTCTGAAAGTGTAAGCAGCAGGATGGCAGCTCCTCTGGAATTTTGGCGACTTACTTTGGCATAGAATCCATCGGCTAACATGACCGTCTTGTCGAGTTCGAAAGACCTAACTTTTTTTTCCATGGCTTTAGCCCATTGTCTGTAACTGATATACTCCGGTCCCATCTCACTAACCCGATGCAGTAGATCAATGCTTTCTTCAAACCAAAATGCGATACTTTTTTGGCGATCGAAACTAGGAGCGGCAAATTCGAATTCCTGTTTGAGGTAATCACAACCAGATTGGCGCAATCGTAGACTACTGCCATCAGCAAATGCTAAGGATTCCTCCCCAACCATTTTATCTAGAAAAAAAGAGTGCTGTTCTACATCCGGTAGGGCATTAGAAAAGATGCTCTCTGGGGCACTGTAGCGACAATCTATAAAGAGGTCGTCAGACTTGTCGCTACTGCAGGCCCAAAAAAGAACCAACAGAAGTAGGAGAGGCCATCGGGTATCCATTTGAAACGGATTTGTGTATTATTCGCTAGTTTTTTTAAACCAAATGATGTCAGACTATGTTATTTAGCCTGGATGACATCAAAAAACCTTCTTGCTAGGAAGGGACCAAAAATAGTACATTTCTTCCTAAAGCAGTCATATATATCATAATAACTCATTTACAACATTATACTTTCATTGAATTGAATAAGTTGCTTTTTATCAGCGAAATATGAAAGGCCAGCTGGTTCAATAAACTTCAATCTGCAACCATGATTCTAGAAGATAGACTAAATGGGAATGGGAATGCTCAGTCCGCTTTTCACAGTACTGATCGTTCAGATACGGATTTTGACTTGGGAGACCAGCACGTGGGCACGGCCATGGATACTCCAATGAAGCCTGATGCATTTGCCATCTCGGACGAAGAGAAGATGAACAAGATTAGCAATCATTTTGCCGAAATCATGGACATCCTTGGTATGGATTTAGAGGATGATTCATTGAGTGGAACACCTCGTCGGGTAGCCAAGATGTTTGTGAAGGAGATTTTTTACGGACTAGATCCAAAGAATCGACCCAGCATTTCTCTTTTCGAAAATAAATTCCGCTACCGTCAGATGTTGGTGGAAAAGGACATCACGGTTAAGTCCTTTTGTGAACATCATTTCCTGCCGATCTATGGCAGAGCGCACATCGCCTATATCGCTAATGGGCAAGTGGTTGGATTATCGAAATTGAATCGTATTGTCGATTATTATTCCAGGCGGCCGCAGGTACAGGAACGACTTACCATGCAAATCGCTGAGGAGTTGAAACAGGTATTGAATACAGAGGATGTCGCGGTCTATATTGACGCAAAACATATGTGCGTGCAAGCACGCGGTATTGAGCATGAACATTGTAGTACCGTGACCACAGAATACTGCGGTAAGTTCTTGAATGAAAATATTCGGGCAGAATTCTTACAATCTATTCGGTAGTGCTTGAATATCTCTGGTCTTATTTCGCATAAGAAATAGTACGGAAATGGTGAGCTTACATCATTTCCGTATTCAAGCTGATTTTGAAATCGGCGTCCAATCTATCCTTCAGTAGTTCTACTAGTTCACCTCTATGGTATTCCCGGTCTAGCCTTAAGATATTGTCCTTGACATGAGAAGGGCTTACCGTTCGACGGATATTGGCTTTTCTATAGTGATCCTGTCGGTGAATCTTATCTGGGGTGCTAGTTGCCTTTTGGTGAGCACTGATAAGGTATATATCTTCTTCCCCAGGTTTAGGAAGCCATTTTTGTGCACCTAGCTCTCCTTCGAGGTATAGGTAAGCGGAAGGGCCGCTGACGGCAATTTCAAAACCATACAATTGATCTCCTTCTTTATCTGGACTAGGAGCCTCCAGCTCTTCTTCAGGAAGGTAATCTAACTTAATGTAGCCGCAGCGTTTTTTCTTTACCTTTTGATTGTTTTGTTCGATCCAAAGTTCTTCATTGTAGTAGGACTCCCTAAACCAGATGGATTTGATGTCTAATTGGAAATTGTTCAGTTCGAAAAGAGAATGATAAAACTCGAAAATTGCCATGGGCCGCCCTCCATAAATATTGAAATGGCATGTATTCTTTTTCGGGTTTAGGAGACCATAGATCTCCTTTTTAGCCTGAAAGAAGGATTGTTCAAATTTCTTGAGATCATCAACTTTACTCGGTTGGTATGGACTAAGGTTCAAGGAGGCGAGACTGAGTTCGAATTCATAATCCTGAATCGTTTGTTCCAGGGAATGTACCTGATGCACGATCTGCGAGAAACTATGAAACTTCTTCACATCGTGGACCTTTTTCCAAAACTTTTGCTTGTCCTTTTCTTTGGCCTGCGTTAGGCGTTCAAGCTCATTCTGAATTTGTATAAAGTAGTGTCCTTCCTTGAATAGATTAATATCCAATCGGAGCTTGCTGGCATAGTCCGCATAACTGTCTTTTTCTAACTCTTCGATCAGCAAATCTAAACCTAGGGGGTCAAGCTCGATCTTAAAGTTGATTTTATCTTTCCTCATCCCAACATTGACAATAATCTGTTCATCATAATCCTGCTGGTTAAGCTGGCGTGATAGGGGAATTACTAATTGATCAAGAATACATCGCTGCAACTGCCTAGCCCCATACTTCGGATGGTACCCCTCTTTAGCCAAGTACTTAAGTACTTTATCATCGATAAAAAGGTCCATTCTTCGATATTTGATCCCTTCCCGTTGCTTAAATAATTCAATCTCGCGTTCCACTACATTCCGAACGATCTTTTGGGTCAACATGCCAAAAGGAATCACTCGATCAATTCGGTTGAATAGCTCGGGACGGAAGTAGTTTTCGATTGCATTAATGTACAATGCGGCTGGATCATCCTCATCTTTCGCCCAACCGATGCTTCCTCTTTGCAGTTTTTCAGCCCCAATATTGGAGGTCATAATGATGATAGTACTACAGAAATTGACAGTTTTACCTTGGTTATCAGAAAGTCGTCCCTCACTAAGTACTTGTAGCAATAAGTCGAAGAAAGTCGGATGCGCTTTTTCGATCTCATCGAACAGCAAGACACAGAAGGGAGACTTGCGAACGGCAGAAGTGAGTAGGCCCTCCGTGAAGTAATCCTGCCCAATCAATCGTAGCGTGGCATAATAGTTGGAGTATTCACTCATGTCAAAACGAACCAGGTTGCCTTTGTTGCCGAACATGAAGTTGGCTAGCACCTTGGCGAGTTCTGTTTTTCCAACCCCTGTAGGTCCAACAAATAGGAGAGAAGCAATGGGCTGCCCTTTCCTGGCTAAGGCTGTCTTGACAGCGGCCAGTATTTCCACCAGACTATTCACGGCCTGCTCTTGTCCGTATATTTTTTTATTGAAATCCTGTCGGATCTGTTCCACATCCATCGGTAGGGAAGGGTCGACCATAAATAGGGGCATACCTGAATCCTCGCAGAAGTATTTTATTACCTCTTTTTTGGAGATACGAATACCGGCTTTGCTGCTATCCGTTGCGTGTTTTTTATTGATCAAGATACTTTCGAGAAAGTGGATCGGTTTCCCAGGCATACCTGAGTAGGGATTGAACCTTAGGTTTAAGCGGATTACCTCTCGAATGGCTTCTTCATCTATGAGCACCCGTTTATTAGTTGCGATATCCTTTACCTTTTGTACGATGATCTTTTCCAGTGCCTCCCCCTCGGGTGCTTGTAGTCGGATCACTTGGAAGAAGGAAAGATAATTTGGACTTTTGAGTTCAATGTTAGCCATTTCCTCCTCGGTGCATTCGGCTATGATATTGAGTTCTCCACGACTGATAGGAGTTCTCAGGTATTGCGCCATGGAGACCTGATTCCCTTCCGATTTACCCACTTCAAATAATTCCATAAGGTTTCGGATATACAGAAAGTCTTCTGAACTCGACAGCTCTGCACAGAGCTTTGAGAGGTTATCCTGCCAACCGGTATCGCCCATCAATTCCTTAATCAGTGTCGAAGCGGTAGTTTCCCAAATTCTGCCTTTCAATTTCTTTCGTCTTCTTTGGTAGGCTAGTTGCCAGACCAAGGTAGTTTTGCCTACTCCATGGGCTCCCACGACCAATACGCTTTTGTTGAATTTTCCTTGTAAGGCTTGTGATAATTGCCCTAATTCTTTTTCAAAGCCATAGAGTACCTTCTTACGGATTTGTAGATGGGTGGCAACGCGTTCTAGTATTCTGTCATCGATGTCATTGGACTGCTCATTGAGATCTCTAAGAGAGGGGACTTCCAGTTCTAAATTTGCGCTTTCCAGTTCCGTCTTTTCAAACCACATCGTACTTAGAATATGCTGAACTGCATTGAGCTTTCGCTTCCTAGCAAAATCTAGTTTGACTGTTTCCACCAAGCTTTTCTTAAGAATTGGTAGATCATGTCCAAAACCCTCTAGGCCTAAAACCGGAATGATGGCCGAAATACCTCCTGGGACCTGTTGGTGATAAAAATCAAATACGAGTGTGAATGGCGGATAACTCATGTCATCTTTCGCTTTCGGAAAGGATACTTCTATCTCGTCTTGCGTATATTCTCCTTCCCGCATCTCATCCATTATGAGATCCAGTTGTCCTTTCTTGACGATCTTCCGATGTAAGCTTTCGCCGTACTTTCCCATCAGGTTATCGAGGGAGGTTCCCACCCGGAGACTTTGTTGATCGGTCATTGGTACGGAAAATACCTGATCACCGATATGTAATTGAAAAGCATGAAAAGGTAAGGAGAGCTTATAAGACATAAATTGCTGTAGCTGTTGATGGCAGCCAAATTTATCAAATCTTGCCAGGATCAAACAGCTTGACTCGAATTTTTTCTCCTAAATCACCCCAATCCGATTGATTACTGTGATCCTGAGCCCAGGTGATTTGTGCCTGCTCGTAGAAATGTGCTCTGGAGGCTACCTTGTCTTCTATGAATTGGACTAGCTCTGTTCGACTCAGTTGGGCCAATAGCGGCCTATGAGTCATCTCCATTTCTAGGCGGGCGGCGAGCAGTTGTGGCTCTGTTTGCAGATAGATCGTTAGGCCCTGCTGATTCATCCAATCTATGTTGTCGAAGAAGCAGGGCGCTCCTCCGCCAGTACTGATGATTCCTCGATCTATCCTTGTAGTCTCGTGCAATACTGTTTTTTCTATCTCTCGAAAGTAATCCTCTCCGAAGTCTTCGAAGATCTTACTGATGAGCATGCCTGCTTTTTGTTCTATTAAATCATCTAGATCATAGAAATCTAGATTCAATTGTGCTGCCAATTGTTGTCCCAGGAAGGATTTTCCTGATCCCATGAAACCGATCAAATAAACTTTCATTGCTAGAAGTAAATGGGTTGATCCAATTTCTTACTAATGGCAAATGCGGCATTGATCAAACCAACGTGGCTATAGGTTTGCGGAAAGTTACCCCATTGACTGCCAGAAGCCTCATGAACATCTTCACTTAATAATCCTAAATGGTTACCATGCTGCGCTAGGCGATCAAATATTTTGATGGCTTCCTTCAGCCGACCCATACGGGCCAGCGATTCTACGTACCAGAAGGCGCAAATCAGGAAGGTAGATTCAGGTGCTCCAAAGTCATCTACGTGTTTGTAACGGTAAAACAAGCCAGATGGGGTTCGCAGTTCCTCCTCCAGGACCTTTAGATGTTGTCTCGCTTTTGCACTCCGTGGGTTTAGATAGCCCATATTGATGAGTTGCAGGAGGCTGGCATCGAGATTGGGCGAGCCCACGGCTTGGGTATAAACCCCGCGTTTTTCATCGTAGCAACGCTCAATCTGTGCGGAGGCATCACGGACCTGCTTCTTGGCGTGACTAAGCATTTTCTTATCTCCCAAGGCTTGGGCGATCTTCTGTCCAGCATGGCCACCGGCCCAGTGGAATAGAAAAGTGTAGCTATGCAATTGACTAGTTCCTCGAAATTCCCACAAACCATTGTCTGGTTCGTCCATGGTTTTTTCGATCATGTGTAAGCAATGCTTGACAAGATCAATTAGGGAAGAACTGGTGGTGTTATCTCCTAGTCTTTTATCTGTGAAGAAGGGAAGTAGGGTGACCAACACTTGACCGTACACATCATTTTGAATGTGTTCGAAGGCTTGATTACCAATCCTGACGGGCTTTTCACCTCGGTAACCGGCAAGTGGGAGTATTTTTTCCTCGGGAATTCGATCAATCGTAATTGGGTAGAGGGGGTGGTATCGCTGATTTTCATTCAAAACGATATTCTCTACAAAACGAGCATAATCACGAAGTATATTGAAATGACTGAGATCGTTCAAGGCTTTTAACGTATAATGCGCATCTCGAAACCAGCAGAAGCGATAATCCCAATTTCGCGTACTGCCCGGGAATTCAGGAAGGCTAGTGGTGGCTCCTGCGATAATGGCTCCCGTATCTTGGTATTGGTGCAGTTTTAGGGTTAAAGCAGAGCGAATCACCGCTTCTTGTCGGAAATGCTCCGTGGAGGTATTTTGTACCCACAGGTTCCAATAAGCCTTGGTCTTAGTCAGAAAAGATTCAGCAGTACTGGCCAATGGGCCTTCCAGCGGTACCCCCCAAGAAAGCACCAAGTATTTGGTTTCATTGAGCACAAATGCTTGCTCCTCATCTACAAAGGTCAGCGGTATATCGGTGGTTAATCTCAGGTGATCAGGTAATCCCTCGTAGCGGATATGGCTACTCCCAAAGGTCTTATTGGGAATGAACTCTCCATATTCACCTCTAGGGCGACAGGATACTTTGATCCTGGGGCGCCCTTCGGTGGGGACAATCTTACGAAAAAGCATCAATGGTTTATAGGCCCTTTCGTTTTGAAAAAAGCGAGGAGCAAAATCTACGACCTTAAAGGACCCATCGGCGCAGGTGAAGTGTGTTTCCAGTATATTGGTATTCCGAACGTACTGTTGGCTGTTCTCTAAGATCGCCTTTTCAGGAGTAACAGAAAAACCGCCACCTTTGTCCGTATCCAATAAGGTGCCAAATACAAAGCTGCTGTCAAATCTGGGCCAACACATCCATCCTATGTTGGCGTGGCTATCTACCAGGGCAAGGTAAGCGCAGTTCCCGATAATGCCATAATTATACTTATGCTTCTCCATGGCGGCGAATATACTTGGGGTACATCAATTTTTCTGTTTTTTAAGGCACAAAATAAAAACGGCTGAATTTAACCAAAGGACAATCTAATTTCACTCCTCAAAGCGGAATTTAATTCGTATTTCTAGATAGTGGATGGTGGTAGTTTTGCAATCGGGAAACATCAGGACTTAGAAATCTTTCTTACCTTTACGCAAAAGCTTTTTAATATCCTATGGCAAGAAACACTTTGATCCTGCTACTGATAATCCTGGCAGGTATGGCTTGTCAGAATCAGCCAAGAGTAAATTCTGAGAAGTCTGTAGAAGAAATTACCAATGCTGACGCTATCTCGAATTCTGACATCGTTCGTAATCCCATTTCGGCTCAGAAGCCGCAAGATACGATCAACATTGCCAAGCTGATTTTCGAGGAAGAAATATTTGATTTTGGTGAAGTCAAGGAAGGAGCTGTGGTTAAACACACCTATCACTTCACTAATACCGGGAAGATGCCCTTAATTATCAGCAATGCAAGATCTACCTGCGGTTGTACTGTGCCTCGTTGGCCAGAAGAGCCTATCGGACCTGGCGAGAAGGGAAAGATAGATGTTGAATTCAACACCAAAGGAAAGACTGAAAATCAGAGCAAACCCATTACTATAACGGCCAATACCTATCCGGCTTCCACTCGAGTTTTCTTGAAAGGCTATGTGAAGTCAGAGAAGGATACGCCCAATTCATGATACAAAACTAAACACATGTTTCAAGACGTCTTACTACTGCAAGGAAGTGCCGGGACATTCAATTTGCTCTTCTTCGGAGCAATGTTCCTAATCATTTATCTCTTTATGATTAGACCCCAGAGCAAGCGACAAAACGAGCAAAAGAAATTTATGGCTGCCCTCGAAAAAGGAGATGATGTAGTAACCTCCAGTGGTGTATTGGGAAAGATTAATAAGATCGAAGATGAGATCATCACCTTGGAGGTAGGGAATAAGACTTATATCAGGATTACTCGGAATGCCATTTCTAAGGAGATGACGGATTCTGTCTATGCTGATCAATGATATCATTAAAAAAATAGCTTCCTTTAAGCTACAAGAAGACAGGGCTATGCTAATCACTTGTATTGGTATAGCCTTTGTCTTTTGGGTTCTGGTGAAATTGTCCCAGACCTATCCTACCGTAAAACCGGTCATGTTGAATATAGAAATGCCGGAGGACAAGTGCCTGTTGCAGATGCCCCCTGCTGATGTGGAGGCTGAGCTTAGAGGTACAGGCTGGGACCTGATGTTGGAGCATTTCTATCACGCCCGAATTCCTGTATTTATCTCCATGCTGGACAATACCAATCTCTATCTGAATCAAAATAGGATGAGAACAGAGATTCGGGGCAGCTTGCGTTTCTCTGCCATTGAAGTTTTATCAGTTAACTACGAAAACCTGGAGATTGAACTAGATCAAAAAGTTAGCAAACGAGTTCCGGTAGTGTTGGAACAGGACTTGCAGTTTTCTCCTGGGAATCAACTAAAGCAGGTACCAACGATCACGCCAGATAGTATTACCGTCACCGGCCCCGCCAAAACCTTAGATAGCCTGTTTTTCTGGTCAACAACTTTGTTAGGATTGACGGAAGTGAAATCTTCGACTAGCGTCCCTCTGCCGTTGGAAACCCCGTCCCCTGCATTGCAACTAGATATAGAACAGGTGACAGTGGATTTGGAGGTAGAACAATTTACGGAAAAGACTCTCTATATACCCGTCGGGATTAACCATGTAAAGGAAGGAGATAGTCTAAAGATTTTTCCAGATAAGATTCTGTTAACTTGCCAGGTTGGCCTTAGCCGTTATAATGAAGTTTTGTACCAAGACTTTGAGATTGAAGCGGACCTAAAGGATGTGCCTCTACAAGAAGGCAAAAATACGGTACCTGTTCGTTTGACTAAATTTCCGCTGTTTGTAAAGGGTGTAAAATTAGAAAGGCAATCAGTAGAGTTTTTTATTGTCAAATAGGGGCCAAAAAAAAGGTCCCACCTTTGAAAGGCGGGACTACTTAAAAACGCGCTCTCTAAAATTGGAAAGTAATCTTAAATATCTTTAGTTCTTGGTGATTTCAGCTGCTAAAATAAGAAAAGTGTAGGTAATTCGCCAACTTTTCTTCGTTTAATTAAAACTACCCCGGAAGCTTGAATGTCCCGGGGCAGCCCACACACTATGAGAACACCCATTTTTTTCTTGAAGTGTCATTGTATTTGACCTTCCATATTAAAGACGCATAATCGAGCGAAAAAGTTATATCCAAAAATGTTATTGTTTTTAACAATGCTAGGGCAATAACTCACAAAATGCTGATCATTAGCATTTTATGCCATTTATTTGCAAGCTTTTCAACTAACTGCAGTTTTAGTTAAAAATTTTAATTGTCCGCCTTTTTACTTATTTTCCAGCAAATTCAAGTCGATCAACATTGATAACTAATAAATCTGTTCAGGAAATAACTGAGATGGCCAAAGTCGAGGAGGTCATCCAGGATTTTGTTAGCCTAAAACGTCGTGGAGCGAACATGATGGGACTTTGTCCTTTTCATAATGAGAAGACACCTTCCTTTGTCGTTTCTCCGGCTAAGAATATCTATAAATGTTTCGGTTGTGGTCGAGCAGGAGGCCCTGTACAGTTTTTGATGGAGCATGAGAGTTTTACCTTCCCAGAGGCTTTGCGCTATATAGCCAAGAAGTATGGGATTGAAGTGGAAGAAACTCAGGCTTCCCACGAAGAAATTGCAGCTCGCCAGCATTTGGATAGTTTGTATTTGGTCAATCAATTTGCCCAAGAATATTTCCAGCAGCAGCTCTTTGATACGGATCTAGGCAAAAGTGTGGGCTTGAGCTACTTTAAACGCAGAGGATTTCGAGAGGAGACCATCCGCAAGTTTGGTCTAGGGTTCACGACTGATCAACGATCTGGTTTTACGGATGTGGCAACTCGCACGGGCTACACGCTGGATTCTTTGAAGAAGCTGGGGTTAACGACGCAATATGATCGAGACTTCTTTAGAAACCGGGTCATGTTCACTATCTATAATTTGTCTGGCAAACCCATTGCATTTGCTGGCCGAATTATGGCAAAGGATGTCAAGGCGCCGAAGTACATAAATTCGCCAGAAACCGAAATCTACCATAAGAGTAAGGTCCTCTACGGAGCTAATTTTGCAAAGGTGGCGATTCGGCAGCAGGATGAATGTATTCTGGTCGAAGGCTACACGGATGTAATATCTCTACATCAAGCAGGTATTCAGAATGTGGTCGCGGCCTCCGGTACCTCCTTGACGACTCAGCAAATCCGCCTGATTAAAAGATATACGCCCAACGTTAAGATACTTTTCGATGGGGATTTTGCTGGCTTGAAAGCCGCGCTTCGAGGAATCGATCTCATCTTAGCTCAGGACCTTAATGTAAAGGTGGTTGTGCTACCTGATGGGGAAGATCCAGATTCTTATCTGCAGTCACTGGGTACGAGCGCATTCAAGACTTATCTTAAGGAAAGAGCAGAAGACTTTATTTTCTTCAAGACAAACTTGTTGCTAAAGCAGGCGGGGAATGATCCGGTGCGTAAGACAGAGTTGGTGAAGGATGTAGTTGGCAGTATTAGTAAAATTCCAGATCCGATTAAGCGCTCTCTGTACATTAAAGAATGTGCTCGTTTAGTTAGCGTTGAAGAACAATTGTTGATCAATGAAATCAACAAGGTGGTTAGCAAGGAGTTGACCAAGCACCGAGCCAGCCATGATCGAGGTAATCTACAAAAGGTTCAGCGACATGAGGCTCAGGCTCTGTCGGATTCTCTAGAGCAGCCCATTCCTCAACAAAAAGAAAGCAGGATAGGAGATGAATTTCAGGAAAAGGATATTGTGCGCATTCTAGTGGCAGGAGGAAATGCGATGTTTGATAAGGAAGAGAATATCACCGTTGCTCAATTCATCATTAGCAATATCGAGGATGTACTGGATGATTTTGATAATCAAACCTACCAGCAGATCGCAAAGTTGGCGCAGGAAAGACTCGCCAGTGGCGAACCCTTAAACACGGATTTCTTTACGCAGCATCCAGAAGCAGCCGTGCAGCAAATGGCTATCAACCTAATTACCTCTCCCTACGAATTAAGTGAGAATTGGGAAAAACGCTACGAAATTACCCTGCAGACGCAAAAGAGCCCAGATCTCAATTTCTCGGAAGATAGTATCCAAGCCTTGAAACGATTTAGGTTGCGAAAGATTACCAGAATGTGCCAAAAGAACCAGGAAGAGATCAAGCAATTGACTACCAGTGGTGATATGGAGAAACTCATGCTGCATATGAAAGTTCAGCAGAAGCTTCTGAATATTCGCAATGATTTGGCTAAAGAATTAGGCACGGTCGTGCTTTCATAAGAGTATGTTTAAACTTCCATGATTGCGTGAGGACGAGCAAATTTTGCGCTGAGCGAGGCAAAAAACGCAGGCATACCTGGAAGGTAGGGCGAGGCTTTTTAACGATGCGCAGGATGAAATTTGCCGCTCGCAGCCGATTGATGGAATTTTAAACATAGTCTAAGATCAATTTAGAATCATTGAGTCAATTCCCACCTATCTAATCTAAGCCTCAGTAGAACGTTTACCAATACGATTATGGGTATGAAAAAAGGAAAGGCACTCCTGTTTTCACTATTATTTATTGTGGATCTAGCATATGGGCAGTTTCCGACCAGCAGAGTGGCTACAGATTGGCCATTTGCTCAATCCTCGATTTGGAATATGCCTATTGGTGCTGATGCCATCTACCTGCCAGCTGGTATTGGAGCTCCTGGAGCGTGGTCGGTTACGGTAGATGAAGACATCCTTGTCCTGGTCCCTGATGCGCCGGTTCAGGATATAGTTAAACATGATGCAGGCTGGAGCGATCGCTTGCGTTGTGAGAGCATTGTTGAGCCCAGGGAAGTGTTGGCTACTGATGTGCCCATCCCCCCTAGCTTTAGTACGGATCCAGGGTATAATGGACTAAGACCTAACCATTCGGCCGCCTTGTTAAAAGCTGACGGTAGAACGATCGTCCAAACCCAGCCCTTTCACATTTGTGGAACAGGTGGGTCGGCTGTTAGCCAATTTAGGCCGCCTGATGAAGATATTTATTCGGGAGATGGGATCAGAGGTGCTCATGGTGGAAGCGGAATGTCCAGTATTGGAGGAACCATCAGGCTGGGGGAGTTGTTGCCAAATGGAGTCATTCGGCATGCTTTAAAAGTCAATCTTTATGCCCAAAAGTACTTGGCATTTAATACCGATGGCACGCCTGGCTATCGTTGGCCAGCGATACGTGCTGACGGCTATGCTAATGCGGATACTTACGGCGGTGCCGTACCTGCGCTGGAGATGGGCGCTTTATTGGCTCTACTTCCCGACTTTAACATAGAGCAATTGCAAACTGCACCGGCCAAAATCTTGGCTAGGGCTTTTATAGACTATGGAGCATATGTGGTAGATGATACAGCGTGGGATGTGTTTGCGCTCGCCACAGAATGGAGCCCAGAAGGAAGAGTAACAGATGAATTCAAAGAAACTTGGGGCTATGATATGGAAACGAATGACGAAGAGCATCCTTGGGCTGAAGATATGACCCTATTGTTTTCTGCTTTGCAGGTAGTGGATAACAATAGCCCAGCAGCAATTGGCGGGGGAGGTGTGCCGAGGCAAGCCCTAGCACCGCCCTTTGATCTCACGGCTCTGGATGGGACATTACCGCTGAGTTTACAACTTGATGTATTTCCCAATCCAGCTAAGGATAGAGTCAAGCTGAGATTTTTGAGTGGTGAGCCTGTGGGAATACGGGAAATAATTCTGTGGGATATGGCGGGCAGTGCTCGTCAAACTTGGAGCGGGGGTAGCATCAAGTCTGAGATCACTGAACTATCCTTTGCAGCAAATTTAGCAGCTGGATTATATTACCTGGAGATCAGAGATGTAGCCGGTAGGAGTAGGGGAGAGAAGCTGGTAATTTCGAGCAAATAGAGATATATAGCAGCGCCAATTGAATTGTGGCGCTGCTATATCTGCTATCATTTATGCATTTCTATTAATGCAGTTCAAGTCTTCAAAAGCTTGAGTCAGGCGCTTGACGAAGGTCTGTTCTCCAGCTCTGAGCCACTTACGAGGATCGTAATTCTTTTTGTTGGGGATATCATCTCCATCAGGATTACCGATCTGAGCTTGCATGTAATCACGCTTACCTTCGTAGTAGTCTTTCACACCATCCCAGAATGCCCATTGCATATCCGTATCAATGTTCATTTTCACGGCACCGTACTCAATAGCTTCTCGGATTTCTTCTTGAGAAGAGCCCGAGCCTCCATGGAATACGAAGTTGATGGGATTGGCACTACCTGTATTGAATTTACTTTGGATATGCTCCTGAGAGTTCTTCAAGATAACCGGGCGAAGTTCTACATTACCTGGTTTATACACCCCGTGTACATTACCGAAAGCAGCGGCAACGGTGAAGCGGTGACTGATTTTACTCAATGCCTCGTAAGCGTAGGCTACCTCTTCGGGCTGAGTGTATAATCTGGAGCTATCGATATCCGTGTTATCCACTCCGTCTTCTTCTCCACCCGTCACTCCCAGCTCAATCTCTAACGTCATTCCCATTTTGGACATGCGCTCTAGAAACTTAGCAGAAACCTCGATATTTTCTTCAATGGGCTCTTCTGAGAAATCGAGCATATGAGAACTATATAGGGGATATCCACGAGACTCGTAGAATTTCTCTCCAGCATCCAGCAGCCCTTCCACCCAAGGAAGCAACTTCATAGCACAGTGATCAGTATGCAAAATCACGGTCACGCCGTAGGCTTCCGCCATGGTGTGAACATGCATCGCACCAGATACTCCGCCTAAGATAGCAGCCTGCTGATTTTCGTTTGACAATCCTTTTCCTGCAAAAAAGGAGGCACCACCATTAGAAAATTGAACGATCACCGGCGAATTGACAGCTTTAGCTGTTTCTAAAACCGCATTTACGGAGTTAGTTCCTACCACATTTACGGCTGGTAATGCAAAGTCATTTTCATTGGCATAGTTCAACAATTCGGTAACTTCCTCTCCGTGCAAAACGCCAGGTCGGAACCTTGTTGATGTTGCAGTTGACATAGATGATTACAGTTTATAGTTTAATCAAAAAAG
>JAHQWA010000572.1 GCA_019634045.1 Saprospiraceae bacterium | reverse complement strand
GGGTCTTGCTGCTTGTACGGACTATGAGTTCCAAGTACAGTCTAATTGTGACGGAGCAACTAGCGCATGGAGTGGTTCCTTTAACTTCACAACTACAGGTTGTACAGGAGGATGTACTTATGTAACGATCAATTCTAACAACTTTAATAGTACATGGGGTATCTGGAATGACGGTGGTTCTGACTGTCGTAGAAGTGCCAATGATGCGCCATACGCGAATGGCGGAACAGGTCGACCAGTACGACTAAGAGATAATACTTCTTCTTCTGTCATGACTACTGACAATTTGGATCTTTCTGGCTATGACGAATTGACGATAGACTTCAACTATCTCCCAAGATTAATGGAGAATGGTGAAGATTTCTGGCTGCAGGTATCTTCCAATGGTGGTGCTTCCTATACTACTGTTGAAGATTGGATTGCCGGCGTTGACTTCTCAAATAACACAAGAGAATTCGAAAGTGTAGTGATTAGTGGACCATTCACCTCTAATACAAGACTTCGTTTCAGATGTGATGCCACCGCCAATTCAGATTACATCTACATTGATGATGTGGTAATCTCTGGTTGTCAATCAAGCGGAGCCTTGATCCAGCCTGACGTACCAGTAGGTGAATTGCAAGTGGCGAAGGAAGAAGTTGTAGCACCTAATGACCTACAATTGTTCCCGAATCCTGTTCAAGATCAGTTGACTGTGCGTTTCAATATTCCAGCAATGGAAGACGTGATTCTACAAGTTACAGATCTTCAAGGTAGAACAATGAGTCAAGAGCAGTTTAGAGCGGTACAAGGCCGTCTAGAAACTACTGTTGATGTTTATAGCTATCCTGCCGGAATTTACTTCATGCACATGATGACGCCATCCGGTAAGATTACTAAGAAATTCATGGTGAACAAATAAACCTAAACCCGTTAGGGTAAACACCTAAAATAGATAGGGGCTATTTCAAGTCATTTGAAATAGCCCCTAATTTATGGGTCATGTCTTTTAAAACTTAGACTAGTCTTCCTTAAACCAACCCGCGTACATCAAATAGGCATTGGCAATTCGATCAATCGTGCCACTGAATTGCTCCGCACTCAAGGCCTTGACTTTTCTGGCTGGTACGCCGGCGTAGATATAGCCAGATTCGCAGCGCATCTTTTCGAGTACCACTGCTCCCGCTGCAATTAAGCAATTTTCTTCTACTACCGCATGATCCATCACAATGGCCCCCATACCGATCAAAACATTGTCTTTTAGGGTGCAACCATGTACGATAGCCCGATGCCCTATTGAAACGCTGTTACCGATTACCGTGGCAGCTTTCTGGTAGGTGGCGTGAATGACCGCTCCATCCTGGATATTTACTTTATTACCAATCGTAATGCTATTCACATCTCCTCGGATCACCGTTTGAAACCAAACGCTACAATCATCTCCCATGGTCACTTCTCCCACGATGGTGGCATTTTCGGCTATAAAGCAGTTCTGTCCCATTTGAGGATGCTTTCCTCTCACAGCCTGAATAATGGGCATATGATCTTGTATTTTAGGTCAATAGATTACCGGCATCATCCCATTCGGCAGTAACTTCTCGCTTGGTCTGATCCACACATTTAGCCAACCATTCTTCTTCATAATCTACCTCATGTTCAGCCAAGACCTCTGGAGGCACTCCATCCCAGAAATTAGGCGAGTTCCCCACATAGCCTAGATCTTTAAATCCCATTTCCGTCGTATAGTAACCGGTCAACGTCAGGTTTCTCATCAAGTTGAAAAACTTGATTCCGGGTCCCATTTCTGGTTTCTTATTATCCGGATCAGGGTAAGCTATATCTTCGACGATAGCTGTCTGTTGGGCATCCTTACAATCCTTAAAAACGGTGTTGAAACGCTTATTGGCTTCAATATCTAGCCACATCAAGCCGCCGCGCATGGGCAGCTGATGACTAGGGATATCCTTTACAATAAATTCCACAAACTCTGGCACCTTAGCCTCTACGGCAGATCCCGCCGAATCGGTGGCTGGCAAGATAATGTCACATAGTACGGCTATAGTTGCCAACTCGTGCTCATTCAAATACACGGAATTCATAATCCGCTCATCTCGCTCCAGCTCTGAAGGTAGGCGACCATAGAGTTTTTCCTCATCTACACTGACGGCAGATTGCTCCACCTCCTGGCCTGCTCCTTCTGTTTTACAACTAACGGCAGTACCTAATGAAGCGCCCGCCAATGTCCCCACCATCAAGGTCTTTAATGATTCTCTTCTATCCATGATTTATAGGTTCATTTTCTTAAGTTCATCAACAATATGTTCGGAAGTTCTCATCGACAATGCCATGATTGTCCAGGTGCAGTTCTTATCCGCTTGAGATACGAATGGTCCAGCATCCACGATAAATACATTCTTGGCATCATGCAATTGACTCCAGCTATTGGTCACCGATGTTTTGGGGTTATTTCCCATTCGGGTGGTCCCGACTTCATGAATGATCTGTCCGGGTGCAGCTAGTCCATAATCCCGATCCGCACCGGGTTTTTCTCCCATCACCTCAGCACCCATAGCAGCAAAGATTTCTTCGAAAGTTTGATGCATATGCTTGGCTTGGTTGCGCTCATAATCTGACCACTTGTAATCAAATCGCAATACGGGAATACCAAACTGGTCTACCACATTAGGATCTAGCTCACAACGATTATCATAGCGAGCAATCGCCTCCCCTCTTCCGGAGATTCCCATGGTTGCTCCGTAGAACCGCTTAACATCCTCACGAAGTTTTGTACCATATCCACCAATATCCCCACCGATATACTTATTCATCTCCGTAACATTGAAGCCGAATCCGTAGGCGGGCATGCCTAGTCCACCCCAAATTTCCAAGTGATAGCCACGTGGGAAGTCCAATTTCTTATTATCTAACCACCAGGGAGAATAGACGTGCATCCCTCCTACCCCATCTTCATTATAGGTTTTGCGATTCATTAAAGCCGGAACAAAGGCCGAACGACTCGCCCCCGTTGAATCATGAAGATATCGCCCCACTACATCACTACTATTCCCCAATCCGTTAGGATGTTGGGTACTTTTTGAGTTGAGTAAGATACGTGCTGTACTACAAGCCGAGGCCCCTAGCACCACCACCTTGCCTTTCAATTGATATTCCTTACGATCCTCTTTATTGATATAGGAAACACCAGTGGCCTTGCCTTCTTTATCCGTCGTGACAGAGCGCACCATTGAGTCTGTGTACAAATCTACTTGCCCCCCCTTCATCGCCGGGAAGACCAAGCAAGAGCCGGAGGAGAAATCTGCATACATGCTGCACGAGCGATTGCACTGACTGCAGTAGAAACAAACCCCTCTTTCATCATTGATCCGCTTAGTTAGAATAGATAGTCGAGAAGGTATAACTCGAACACCTGCCTTCCGGGCCCCTTTGATGTAGTACAATTCGTGTAGGCGAGGTTTAGGAGGAGGTAAGAAAAAGCCATCCGGGTCATTGGGCAAGCCTTCTTTGGAACCAAAAACTCCAATCATCTTGTCCAATCGATCATAGTAGGGCTTGATGTCCTCATAGCCGATTGGCCAGTTCTCACCCAAACCATCGATATCTTTGTGCTTGAAGTCATTGGGTCCGAATCGCAAAGAGATTCGCCCCCAGTGATTCGTTCTACCGCCCAGCATCCGGGCTCGCCACCAAAAAAAATTGGTATCGCCCTTATTGGTATAGGGTTCTCCTTCTACCTCCCAATCGCCCCAGGACATGTCATAGTCCCCAAAAGCCCGGGTAGAACTCGCCCCTCTACGTGGCGATTGCCAAGGAAACTTGAGTTGGGTTCGTGTGGCTTCATCTTTTGGATCAAAGAAACTACCGGCTTCTACTAGAGCTACTTTTAAGCCAGCATCGGCAAGAATTTTCGTAGCCATACCGCCGCCCGCTCCGGAGCCTACGATGATGGCATCATACATCTTTGGAGATTCTATTATCTGCATGTGCTGTGTTTTCCGTTTTGACAGGCTTTAAGATAAGCATCTTTGCCAAAAAATTTGATCTAAATTTCGTCTTTTGCCTCAACGGAACAGTTCCCGCTTTTCCCACTTCGGAAGAGTATAAAGGAAAATATCTGGACGGCCAGCCATTTCTCTTTCCACCACATCGAAGGTCTCTTGGGTTTTCCCCATTAGCTTATCTATCAACCATACTTCTCCTTGAAGAGGCTCCTGAACCGCTCCAGTTAAGGCATCCCAGTGGATGAGGATTACTTCTTTAGGGGCAAGCTGATCCACGATTTGCCGAAAGTACTCGCTTTGGTAGGCCTCTGTTTGGGCGCCTAAGCCACCCACTCCTAGGAAAACTAGGTCAGCCTTTATACTATCTAATGCATGCTCTTTCCAACCTGCGCTACTTTGCAACAAGAAATTACCGAACGGATGTTCAAAATAGAAGGTGTACGCGCCACCCATTTTATAAGCATCTTGTTTCACCGGCGGCACTAAGGGTTCCGTAATCTCTTGATTCCCGCCCAAGGCGGCTTCTCGAACCTTCGGATTTGGGAATTCATAATGCTTAGAAAGGATTGGTGTCACTCTAAATTTTCCGAATTGTAGGGGTTTATTTTCCTCTAGCAATCGTATTTGCTGTTCCGGCAGATCCAAGCCTCTGCAGATATTCGCAGTAGAAGCCGAACCATAGACCGGAGCACCCGTCAATTTTGATACGATTGGGGCATCCATAGCATGATCGAAATGAGAATGGACCACTAGTATTACGTCAAGCGTCGTAATACCCAATCGCTTTACGCCCCACTTCACATCCTCTTCATCAGGTTCGATCTTTCCAAACCCCACCTGAAGTGCCCCAGGACGAGAGAAATAGCCATCAGTCAGTATCGTAGTTTCTCCATCACTCAAAAGCAGGGTGCTAACTCCGGCAAATTGGGCTGTCACCGCTGAACTAGGCGTAACATCGGCAGTAGGCCCTTTTTCTATATTCAAAAAGTCGGCAATAGATACTCTAGTTTGGATAGACAACCAAAATAGGCCAACCGCCAGCAGGAGCAGGACAGCTAGTACTAACAATACTTTTGTATACCATTTCATCACATGTGGCTTAGGTGATAGTCAAAGATAGCGAATGCCAATTCAATCTTTTGATCTCCTCCAAAAAATACCCAGAAGCTAGGTTTGGCCTTCGTAGTTCAGGATAATAAAGGGCTTGCGGAAAAAAAAAGAATGGCAGATTTTAACCGCCCTAAACTAGTTCGTAATCAATACCAAAAGAGCCTAAAATATGGATGATACATTATTCTACTCTATCCCCCCTTTATTGAAAACCCTTGAGCAAGAATGCAAAGATATTGGTTTCACTATGCCCTCGGATCGGCATATCGGAGCCTTGCTCCGCACTATGGTCTCGAGCAAGCCCGGCGGACATTTCCTGGAGTTAGGCACAGGTATCGGCCTTTCCTTATGCTGGATGATTGAAGGAATGGACCAAGGTTCTCATTTATTCAGTATTGACAATGACCCCCAACTGAGCAAAATTGCTCAGGGACATTTCGGGGCAGATTCCAGAGTAGAGATTATCTGTCAAGATGGTGGAGAATGGATAAAGGCTTACGATGGTCCCGGCTTCGATTTGATTTTTGCTGATGCTTGGCCCGGGAAGTATTTTGACCTGAAGGAGACTTTGGATTTGATAAAGCCCGGTGGATTTTATGTAATTGATGACATGCTCCCAGAAGTCGACTGGCCAGAAGGGCACGCCGAAAAGGCGACTGCCTTAATCAAGTACTTGGAGGAGCACCCACAACTTCATGTGACTAAGATGAGTTGGTCCACCGGAATAATCGTAGCGACGAAAATTGCGGATGCTCCTCCAAGCAGTTAATGCTTTAGCTATTTCTTTGCGTGCAAATGGATTAAGTATCCAATACTAACATTGAGGGTACGATTTCTGGAAGTGACGAAGGCATCGACATCTGGTAGGCCATAGTAATAGTTACCATCCAGTAGGATTTCGTGCTGCCTGATAGCATAAGACAAGGCCAAACCGCCATGTAGACCATAGTCCCAGCGATTCATAGCCCCTTCACCATCAAAGGTTAAGCGGTTTCGGGTGGTAGGTTCTACATTATTGAGATCTTGGATTTCGCGGAAGGCACTTGCAATATAGGCTGCTCCGAACCCTGCTTTTGCCCTGAGAAAAATTTGTTGTTTATATATAGGCAACTGGGTCGCCGCCATGACAGGTACTTCCAGGTAGTTGAGGAATAACTTGGTGTCTTCATTGAAGATGATGAAACCAGGCTCACAGGCGGCTCCTCTTTCTACCCAACCCGGCTCCGCGCCCACCCAGAAATTAGAGCTGATCTTGTAATAAGCCATAGCCGACAGCTGAAAGCCGTTGATATGGATGCTTGCACCATCAGGAGTGGTGACATCACCATAGTCTTCCCAGGATTTAGCTATGCCACTTTTCAACCCAAGTAACCATTGAGCTTGCATTGAAGTGCAAATGAGGAATGCGCCTACTAATACTGAAAACCTTAAAATACGCATACTGATAAGTTTTAGAAATGAATTCAAAAACTATTTGGGAAAGCAGCTATGTTAAGATAGACAGCTGGTTAATCTAGAAAGGTTGGGCGACTTAGATCGATTACGGGTATTCAGGCAATAAGCCAAACTGCCAAAAGTGGTAGCAAACATGCGAATGGTGAAAAGTTTCCAGTTCTCCATAATCTAACTCTCCCATAAAATTGTGGTAGGCTTTAAAGTCTGGATTTTGCTCATAGTGATTGTAGAAGCGCTCAATCGCTACCACGAGTTGCGGCACAGCTTCTTCGAAAGCCTCATACTTTAGTTTAGGAAGATCGGCTTTCGTCTTGTCACTATTTCTATGCTTGAAAACGGCTCCCTTATGGATAAACCGCTTGAAGCCAGCTTGACGTTCTGCCAGGGCGGGATCGGGTTCTCCATAACGTTTGACTGAACTCTTGATAATTGACGTCAAGTGTTCAATCATGTGTTGTGGAGTCATTAAGCCAAATTGTGGATCTTGATCTACCTTTAGTTTTTGTAAAAGCGTAGGTACTATTTCAGTTAGAAATTCTTTTTTAGTGGACATTTTTTTGGATTAGCTGAGTAAAGGTCAGCTAAGATAGTACTTTATCACTCGGATTTCAGTGCCTCCGCCGGACTCAAACGAGCTGCCCGCATAGCGTGTAACCCAGTAGTTAAAAGAACAAACAGCAAAGTAAAGGCCAGTACGGCCAAAAACAAGCCATAATTGATGGGGGCCTGGTAGGCGAAATCTTCCAGCCAATTCTTGATCAAAAACCAAGCGCCGATGAATGCGGGAATTGCCGCCAAAATTACCAGCCAAAGGAAATCACGGGTCAGCAAGGCGACGAGGTCTGTCCATTTAGCCCCCACGATTTTTCGTACTGCTAACTCCTTATCCCTTTGACTGACCACATAGGAAGCTAGACCGAAAAGTCCCAGAAAGGCAATAAACAAGGTCATCAGAGACAAACTGATGAAGATCCGGCCGCGAATTTGATCTGTCTCGTATAGGCGGTCCAATCCCTCATTCAAAAATTCGTAGGCAAAAGGTGTCTCCGGATAAAGGTCTGTCCACTTACGCTGGATATGAGCAATCGCTTCAGGCCAATTCCCAGTCACTTTCACCCCTACCTGCAGTCCCGGAGATCGGAAGAATAACTGTGAGGCTATCGGATCATGCAAACTACTCTGATGAAAATCCTCTACTACTCCCACAATGGTCTCATAATTAGGATTCCCGCTATCACCCATGCGAATTCTCGCCCCAATTGGATTTTCAATCCCAAAGTTGCGGCAAAAGGCCTCGTTGACTATGACAGCCGTTGTATCATCAGCAGGAAACTCCGGTGAATAGTTTCTCCCGGCCACCAGTTGGATATCCATCGTTTCTAGAAAGTCATCATCAATTTGCCCAAAGTGAACAAATTGAGGCTCGGGACCAGCCGTTCCTTCGGCGCTAATGGGGCGCCTCGCCATTTGCGACATGCCCGGCATAAAACTTGACAGGGAAACAGCCTTGATACCAGGATATTGCAAAAGCTGCTCCCGAAGGATCGAATATTTCTCCGCAGCATCTGCTCCTTCTAAGCCCAACTGAAGCATTTGATCTTTTTCAAACCCCAAGTCCTTAGCCCGCATGAATTGCAGTTGCTGGTAGATCATGCCGGTGCATATTAACACGAACAAGACCACTGTAAACTGCACCGCCACTAAAGCACGACGAATGGGTACACCTCTACTTTTCTGCCCCTTCATGACAGTGATCGGTTGAAAAGCAGATAAAAAGAAAGCTGGATAACTTCCGCCTAATACCCCCAGTAAGAACCAGATGGATAGGCTGCCGACAATCACCTGAGGACGGAGCAATTGCCCTGCATACAATTGAAGATTGAGCAGTTCATTTAAAGGTTCTATACCTATCCAAACGGTTACAATAGCAAGTGCGAGCCCCAATCCACTTAAAACCACTGATTCAGTCAAAAACTGCCCCATCAAGTGCTGCCGAGAGGACCCCAATACCTTCCGCAAGCCCACTTCCAGAGAACGACGACTAGCCTGGGCCGTAACCATATTTACATAGCTAATCATCGCAATCAATAATAACAGTAGGGCAACTCCTCCAAAGATATATAGATAGGTGGGGCCTCCGGTAGCTTCCATATGAATGGCCGTGATTGGTCTCAATTCATGTCGAGCACTCAGCAAAACCGGCTCACGATCGGGATCCAGGTGTCTTTCGTACAAGGAAGTGAGCTTGGCTGCCAACTCCTGAGGTTTAGTTTGAGGATGCAATAAGAAGTAAGAACTAGTGGTAAAGTGGCTAAAGTGATAGTCTCCCAGCATGGGGTCTGTACTAGCGGACAGCAAGGCCTCTACCTCCATATGTGAATTCGGCGGAAGGTCTTCAAAAACGCCTGTAATCTCGAAGGTGTAGTTAGTAGTCGAGTGGAACCGGGCGTGGGTCATTTCGGTAGTCAAGACTTTGCCCAGGGCAGGGCTATCTCCAAATATGCGACGAGCCAAGTTTTGTGAAATAATGATACGATTAGGACCATGCAAAGCATTTGACGGGCTCCCCGCTACCAATTCGAAACCCAAGGCCGAAAAGAGGTTCGAATCCACCGCATATACCGCTTCCTCTCCGATCACGCGCCCTTCATGATCAAAGTTTATTGTGCCTTCGGAATGAAATTGATGGAAGCACACCACTTCTTCAATTTCCGGAAACTCCTCCCTCGCCAAAGGCCCTAAATTTCGCGGCACCTGAAACCAATCTACATCCATCTCCCGGGACCGCAATTTTAGACCGCTGGTCTCTACTCTGTAAAGCCTGTCCTTATGTTGGTGAAACTCATCGTAGTTGAGTTCGAAATCCAGGTAAAGCAAAATGAAAAGACATGCCGCAATTCCGACAGCCAGTCCCAGTACGTTGAGTATAGAATATAAAGGTTGGCGTACTAGATGGCGCCAAGCCACTAGCATAAAATTTCGGAGCATAATGCAGTACTTATGAAAAGATGATTACCGTGAAGCCCAAGCAGGAGTTGAGCTTCACGGTAGTAGGAAAGGTGTAATATCTATTTCGTTGCCTTGATTAGATCCTGCATAATGTGCAGCGTCTCTTCCAGGTAGATGTCTTTCTTTAGTGTCTTGATCCAATCTTCATTGCGAGCTACTCTGGATTCATCTTCCTTAATGTAAGCCACATCAACGGGAAGATTTTCAATTTGTAGCCCTTGTACATCGGCCTTCATGATACTGCCATATTTCTTGGCCTCCTCAGCACGCCCTTCGCGATAAGCCACATAATCGTCCAAGTCCAATGGGAAGGCACTTCGCTCTGCATTGCGCTTGCGACGCATATTGTTTTCCTGAATCAAATCGAAAGTTGGATTCGCAGCGATGCGCTTGGCACTATTAACCTTTAAAGCTTCCAAATTAGGTAGCTTGCAAACATCCTGGTAGTAGTTCACCGGCTCCACCTCCGACCAACTCAAGGCATTGTCGTATTCTTTCTCACCTACATCCATATTGGTATACTGATCAGGGAGGATAATATCAGGTACGACGCCACGAAGTTGATTGGAAGTACCATTGATGCGATAGAATTTCTGATAGGTTAACTTGACCGTACCTAGGGGCTTAACATCTGAAGCTCCTCGAATTACTCGATCCAAATCAATGAACCGCTGTACAGTAGCCTTACCATAAGTAGAATTTCCGCCTACAATCACGGCACGCTTATAGTCTTGCAAGGCCGCAGCCAAGATCTCAGAGGCGGAAGCACTGAGGGCATTTACCATTACAATCAATGGCCCATCATAGGCCACTTCAGGGTCCTTGTCCCGGTACACATAGGGGTCTTTATCTCTGGACTTAACTTGTACGATAGGGCCTTTCTCGATGAATAAACCACTCATATCTACCACATCGGGCAGAGACCCCCCTAGGTTATCTCGGAGGTCCAGGATAATCCCTTTGGCGTTTTGTGCTTCCAGCTTCTCAATCTCAGTTTTGATATCCGCGGCACAACTATTGCCCCCATCAAAGGTGGAATAGAATTTGGGAAGTTTAATGTATCCGATATCCGTGATATCATCGTTTAAGTCTACCATCACTGAACGGGCAAAAGACTCATCCAGGATCACCTCATCCCTTTCGATACGAATATCCTCGGTTGTTCCGTCCTTTTTCTTTACCGTTAGGATAACCACCGTCCCTTTCTTACCGCGAACAATTTGCGCTACATCGTCCACTCGCATGCCTAGGACATCCACCGCTTTCTCTCCCTTCTGGGTTACCTGTAAAATGATATCGTCTACTTCCAATTCCTTACCCTTCCAAGCAGGGCCACCAGGAATTAAAGAGGAAATTTTTACAAAATCACCATTCTGCACCAATCGAGCACCAATACCTTCCAGTCTGCCGCCCATATCCATATCAAAATCTGCCTTATCTTTTGGACTCAAGTAGGAAGAGTGCGGGTCAAAAATATGCGTATAGGCATTGAGATAGGCTTCGAAACGGTCAGATCTCCGCAATCTGCCGATCCGGTCGAACCAGTCATCAAATAATTTCTTCGTCTCCGTAAAAGCGTCAGCCACAATTTCTTCTTCCGTCTGTTTTTCAACCCCTTCTTTATACTTGGCCTGCTCAGCGATCTTCCGCTCTGATTTCAACACGATCTGGTACTTGATGTATTTACGCCAGTAGTCCTTGAGAGCAGCTTCATTTTTGGCATAACCGCGCTTTTCCCCATCTAGTTCTAGATCCTCTTGTTTATCTAAGTCAAAAGATCCGGCCATCAACTCTTGATAAATGGCTTTAGTTCGCGACATTCCCGTCTCGATCAAATCCATAGAAAGGTCAAAAAAGGCCGTAGATCGCTTTTCAGCTTCGTCGTCGAGTTTATATTGGTAAGCTTTTAGTTGATCCACTTCTGATTGGATGAGATATCGCCTAGCGCCATCCAAACTGTTCAGATAGCGCTCAAAAGCTTGTTTCGAAAAGTCGTCATCCAAGTCTTTGGGTTCAAAGTGAATTTGATCCATTACCGATAACATGATATTGAGGATCAAGCTTTCTTTTTCGGCACTATTGGGTGTGGAGATAACTGCTGTAAGCAGGAACAAGGAGGCGATCAAGCCTGAGAATAAAAGTCCTTTCCTTTTCATTAAGACTCATTTTTTTATGGGCAAAATAGAATAGGGACTGCTTAGTCCGTTACTGGTTTCTAGGGGGTAAGGCGGGAATCCGGGCTACTGTAGAGGCTAGCCTGGGGACCGTTCATAAGGCGGTCGAGAAGTTTTTGAATATAGAGAGTGGGGTGAATCCTGCAACATAACGATCACATCGTCAACGACGATATTGGGCAGCAGAATTCCATCTTGCTTTTTGCGGACCTCATAGATGACTTCGGTAAGAGGGGCATATTTCAGCCTGATGAGTTCGATGGTGCTTTCCTGATGGCCATGTCGCAAAACCTGCTTAGCGGGAACCTGGCTTTCTGGTTTATAGGTTTCCGTCGCAAGGGTTGGTGTTTCGATTGAGTAAGTAGGGCTAGCGGCAAAGCCAAAATGTACCAAACAAATCCATACAAGTAAAAGACTAATCTTCTTCCCTAAACCAAAGTACTTCATAAATCGTGTGTTTTCGTGCGAATATTAATCCAGGATCTTACTTGCATTCAACCGAAGGGCCGACCGTCAAGGACTCCAGGCAAAGTCATCTATATGTAAAGGCTTGAAAAGGCCAATTTGTTGTCTGTCAAAGCTCAATTGTACCTTCCTTTCCTTCCGAATTTTATACAAAATCGAAAATAAATGACTATTCACCTATAAATTTCCTGCTTTCTTATCAGCCCGACAACAACATTTTATTTAATTTGTCAACTAAAACCATTACTTAATATCACACATTCACCTGATTTACAGCTATTAGCTATAATATTTTGCCAATCCAAATGAACAATAGTCGTCTATTAGAATTATTCCTATGTTTATCAAAAAAAGAAATCCGGGACCTCCGAAAGTTCGTTAATTCTCCCTTTCACAATCAGCGGCAGGACGTGATTGAGCTTTTCGAATACTTGACTCGGCATGCGCATAGCGCCAAAGCTGAGCAGCTAGACAAGAGATTAGTCTTTGCATTCATATACCCCAAACAAGCCTATGAAGAAAAGAAAATGCGGTATGCCATGTCTTTTCTATATAGAGCCATTCAAGCCTTCTTGAGCCTACAATCGTACAAGGCAGATCCTCTCCTCTCGCAAAAAGCAATGCTACAAGCCATGCGTCAAAAAGGAAGAAAACGTTTATTTGAAACCAGCTTAAAAGCAGCAGAGGAAGAGCTTAGTGCACAAAGGTTTCAGCACCCTGATTACCACCTTCAAGCCTTTCTAGTGCAGGAAGAACAATATCTTTTCAAAGCTTCTGAACAACGAGGCACGCACCTGGGCTTGGAAGAAGCTTCACGTCAATTAGATCTCTTCTATATTGCTAATAAATTTAAGCATGCTGCACTAGCCATGGCCCACCAGCAAGTGGGGCAATCAGACCTAAATCTCGATTTTCTATCTCCTATCTTGGAGGAGGTAGATCAACAAGAGCACTATCTCAAGGTTCCTTCGGTGGCAGTCTACTATCATTGCGTCAAAATGATGTTAGTGGAGACGGCCTTACCCCACTTTGCACAGCTTCGATCTTTGATGCAGGTGCATCAGGATCGCTTTCCCGTTCAGGAACTACGAAGCTTGTACATTTTTGCTCTTAATTTCTGTATTCGAAGGCTTAACGCGCAGGAAGGTTATTTCAAGCGAGAGGCTTTTAGTATTTACCAGGAAGGACTCGACAAGGGTGTTTTTTACGACAATGGAATTCTTTCCCGCTTCAACTACAAGAACATCGTAGCACTGGGCTTAGGGCTGGAAGAGTATGAATGGGTAGCTCAGTTCATCGAAAACTACAAGGAGTATCTAGATAAGGAGGTCAAAGAAAGTACTTATCATTTCAATTTGGCGCTCTTACATTACAAAACTTTGAATTATACGGAGGCCATGGAACACCTCCAAGGCATCGATACGGACGATGTATTGAACAACTTGAATGCGCGCCGGATGCTGGCTTGTATCTACTACGAATTGGAACAGTTGGAACCCTTGTATTCCCTCCTAGATAGTTTCCAGAATTACATTTATCGCAAGCAGCAACTGGGTTATCACAAAAAGCATTATTTGAACTTTATCAAGTTTATGAGAAAACTCTTGCAAAAAGAGCAATACAGCAACCTGCAACTAGAGAAATTAAAAGCCGAAATTATCGGAACACAAGATATTGTTGAAAAAGTCTGGCTGTTGGAGAAATTGGCCTGAATCACTCACAAACCCACTTACTCATGTCCTATTCTCGTAGAGATTTCTTTAAGACGGGTACCCTAGGAGGGGCCGCCTTCCTATCCACTCATCAGCTTTCGGCCCTATCCGGATCACAGCGGGCTAACAGCTCACCAAAAGTGTTGCCCACCACCATCTCCGACTCCCCACTTGCACTCGACTTAAGTCCCGCTCGTTGGGTCTGGTATCCCTCCCAAAGAACTTTGCCTAATACCTTTATCTTATTCCGTCGGCAGATACGGATAGAGAACGGGCTGAAGTCCGCCAAGGGCTGGATTCTAGGCGATAGCCGCTATCAATTGGATTTGAATGGGCAGCGGATACAATGGGGGCCACCGCCAGCTGATCCACGATATACAGAGGCTGACCCGATTGACCTTACAGAACAGTTGCAGGTAGGAGAAAATGTACTGGGTGCTACCGTACTCTATTTCGGCATGGGTGACGGAACCTGGCCAGTAGGTAAACCTGGCTTCATCTTCAAATTAGATCTGGAGTATCAATCTGGATTAAAGGAGACGGTGGTATCTGATGGGCAATGGCAGGCCTACCTGGCTAGAAGTTGGCAACCCGGGCATTACAAAAGGTGGTACTTGCGCGCCCTGCAAGAGGAATTTGATGCAAATCTTTATCCATACGGCTGGTCTACGCCTGAGTTTAAACCGGGGCAAGATTGGCTCCCTGTGCAGGAGTTGCGTGGGACCGCACATTTTACTGCGCTTAGTACCAATAGTTCGGACTATCTCTATAATTCCAGTGCTGGTGCAACGACGACCCAATTGCGAAAGCGCAGCATTCCCTTGATAGTAGAAAAGGATATTAAGGAAGTCAAACTGGTCACCTCGCATACGGTGAAATGGCAGCGTCCGATCCAAGAATATTTTGAGATGATTCCTCCCGACGCCTATCAAGTAGTAGCTCAATCAGTCGTTGAGGAGACGGGGGATGCCAACTGGTCATTCCAGGCTAAGGGAGAAGGAACTGGTGTAGTCTT
Organism: Saprospiraceae bacterium; assembly: GCA_019634045.1. Taxonomy (GTDB): domain Bacteria; phylum Bacteroidota; class Bacteroidia; order Chitinophagales; family Saprospiraceae; genus DT-111. Next base: position 4,083 of record JAHQWA010000572.1, on the reverse strand, counting down.
AACCTTTAGCTTCCAAGAGCAGATGGTAGGATGGCCGTTCTTCACGATCGAAGCAGCCGCTGGAACGACTATTGAGCTCCTGGTACACGAAGCGCACGTCCCTCAATCCGAAGGAGGGCCTGCCATTATGAATAGCCATTTCCATTCCTGGTCTCGATTTGTTTGTAAGGAGGGTGTAAATCGGTTCATGCCCTTTGATTACGAAAGTGTAAAGTGGTTGCAACTGCATATTCATCATGCAACAGGTCCAATAAAAGTTAGCGATGTAGGTCTAAAACGTCGACTATACGATTTCCCCAATGCCCCCAACATAAAAGTAGATGATCCTAAACTACAGCAGCTCATTGATGCTTCAATCAATACCATTTACAATAATGCCCACGACACGATAGTAGATGGAGCTGGTAGGGAAAGACAACAGTACAGCGGGGATATCGGCCATGAGCTGCATGCCCTCTACAGCGTATTCGGCGAAAGCCGCCTGCCCGCCCGCTATCTCAACACCTTCAGTCAGGGCCTAACCGTCGATGGCTTCTTCCTCGACACCTGGCCCGCCTACGACCGCCTCAATCGCCTCGCTCAACGCCAATTGGGACTCACTCCTTGGGGTCCTCTCCTCGATCACGGCATCGGCTTTAATTTCGATTGTTATCATCATTATCTATACACCAATGATAAAACTGCGCTAAGCGAAGTATTTCCCAGGCTGACCCGCTTCTTTGTTTATCTAAAGGAATTGAGGAGAGCTGACGGTATGCTACCTGTAGAAGACATTGGCATACCGACCGTCTGGCTCGACACGGATGCCTATCAACAGCAACGCCACAAACAATGTGCCTTTAACCTATACGCCATTGGAATGTTACAAGGCGCCTTCGCTCCACTTTGCCAAGCCTTTGGACAGGATGAACTCGCCAAAGATGCCCAGCGTTTTGGCCAGCAACTCTGGGAAAGTACGATCGCTCAATTCTGGGACCAGGGGGAAAAAGCCTTTGTCTGTAACCTACCCTGGAGCCTGGAAGAAGGTACAACTAGATATTGCGAAAGAAGCTTAGCGCACGCCATTTTGTTTCACCTCTGCCCGAAAGGTCAAACCCAAAGATCAATAGCACTCCTGTCCAACCCGCCTAACAATTTGGGCCGCTGCTACCCCGCCAATGCCAATTGGGGGCTATGGGCCCTGGCCCAAGCCGGCCAAACGGAGGCCATCTTTCAAGACCTACATAGCCGTTGGATTCAAATGGCCTCTGTCGCCAGTAACAATAGCATGCAAGAGGCCTGGTATGCCCAACCCGATGCACGGTCTCAATGGAGTCATGCAGCCATTGCTCCCTTATTTCTAACCTATATGGATTTGGCGGGAATTCGGCCGCTAGAACCTGGCTTCGAACGCATACAAATTCGGCCGCAGCCGGGCCCTTTGCAGCTGTTGGAACTTGCTAACTACACCGTAAAGGGGCCGCTGGATTACCGCTTATCTGGAAGCAAAGGGAACCGCCGCTTGCGGGTCAGTCTTCCTGCGGGCTGCACGGTAGAATTGCTAGTGGATGAACGGGAGGAGCTACCCTACCCCAGGGCAAAATCCGAGCTGGCAGGGCTTCAGAAATTCATTCTGCAAGGTGGGAAACAGTATGAGATGCGCTTGGCTTTTTCTTAGGGCCTATGAAAAACTACCTGTGGTCTCACAATCGTCAATAGCTGCTATTGGCAGCTACTGACGAACAGCATTCGCTGTATGAACCTATTTTCTTTCATTCAAATATCCAATCGCCGTTTCTAAAGCGGGATCTTTGTTCTCAATATAATCCGACAAGCGCTTCGTTATTTGAATATCCGGTTGAATTCCAACTCCGACAAATTCTTTGCCATCAGGATAAGTATCTTTTTTGGTACATACTCTTGCTATTCCGCCGTTTGGTAAGTCAAACAAGAGCGGTTGGCCGGTACTTCCGTAGGTCGGTTCGCCGATTTTAGTCATATGCCTTTGGTTATCAGCATATATTAAGAAGTCTTCCGCTGCAGAAGCAGTACCATTCCCGACTAAGATTACTGTTGGAACGACAATCCTACTTGTTTTGAGTAGATTTCTATCTCCTATCCCCAAAGTGTCGGGGCTATATGGAAAATCGTGATAATATTCATCTTGATTCCATGCTTTTAAAGTGGGGATGTGTACTCGACTATGTGTCTTGGGGCCGTAAAATATCGTGTCATTGGTCAAATGATGAAGTATGACTTTCCCTATTCTCGAATTTCCACCACCATTATTTCGTAAATCTACTATTAACGCTTTGGCTTTTTGAAGTTCAGGTACCTTATCAGCAAATTGCATAGATACGTTCCAATCTGAAAATGAGTTCAGTGCCAAGTAAGCAATATCGTCCTCATACCATTTTAAGTCTAGTAAGTCCTTTTCTTCAAATTCGGGGTAGACTTCCTTTTCTGTTGTTTTGTCATGGGTTACGGTTAAGGATTTAAGCTTTCCATCTGGCTCCTTTAACTCCAACTGATACGTCGTTCCGACGTAACCTTCCAGCATGTAGGTGACTGCTAAATCTTCACGTACGTAATCCGTCGATGAGGAAATATAGGGCATTACATTTTCGCTGATGTACCGCTGGGTTTCCATTCCATTCACAGCAATTATTTCTGTTCCAATGGGAATCTCTGCCTTCTTGCTTTCATTAACTCTTGTGATGATGACCTTACCATCAACATTGGTCAAAAATAATCTGTATGACCCAAAATTAGTGTTAAAAATACTATCTCGCATTTCTTTTGGGAACCAAACATTGGTGTGTCCGTCTTTTAGGTAAGCACAAAATTTTTGTAACAAACGATAGTATTCATAATCGTTTTCCGTCTCCTGAACTTCCCTAATATACTTCGTGTATAGCTTGTTCCATTCCAATTGATTGATCTTATTGAAATAGATATAATTGTAATTAACCTCTTGCCAGAAGGTGGAAAGTCCAAAGACCTTTTCTTCTTTGGATAGCTCATTTGGAATTTGAGTGTAAGCAAGATTTACCGATAAAAAGAGAAAGAGAACGGTTAATTTTTTCATGAGGTAGTTTTCTGTTGTAACGGGAAATATATTGACTTATTTTAAATTCGGAAAATGCTAACAATTGGGAATTGGCTATGTATCTTTCTCCTAATTCAGTCTGATTCCAAACGTCTCATTAATTGCACCAAACGACTTATTGATGTTTTCGTATTGAAGTTGCTTACTAAGTCAAAAAACAAAGTATTAGCCTATCAGGGAACATATTTGTTCCCGATTATTGTTGTAGATATATACTCTGATGAAGCCATCACCGGTAAGGCAATTCTTTATCTCCTTAAATAAGTATTAGAGATGAACGCCCATCAACACGCCCTTTTATCTGTGAAAAAAAGAGGAGGAGCAATAGAGGACTACTACCCTATTCACTTCTTCATGGACTCCACCAAGGAATTGTGCAGCGATAACAGACATAGGATTCTCCACAATCTATGGGGGATCCGTAGAATTCTTATCCCGATTTTTGGGCCCGCAATCACCAATAGTGAGGGAAAGAAAATAAACTTGAAGGACCTGTGCGAACAGGACCATATTCTACCTGATTACAGCAATAAATTCATCCCTACTCTGGCAGACTTTATTGAATCATTAGAAGAGTTGAATGACAAGGAACAACAGCTCATTAATGACCTCCATTGTGAATGGGATTTTGATGCAGGAGTGGTCGACCTCTTACTATCTCCGCTTTCCATTACCGGGCAATTGAAATCACTTCTCCTGACACACAATAGTTGGTTCATCAATAGCATTCTTCCTAAGGTATTTCCAGAATGCCGGGCTACAATTCAGGCATTTCCCATTTCCGTTAGCACCGTTTTTGAAAAAATGCGATTCGCGATATGGATGGACAATGGCAAATCAGCAGCCCCGCGCTCAGCAAAAATGATTAAAGATTTGCTATGAAAAAGTATGTGATTCGATCCATCGGATGGGTATTTGATGATGATTGGTATAACTTCGACGGAGAACATGACATCGAAGGAATATATGATTCGAAAGAAGAAGCCTATGAAAAG
>JAHQWA010000571.1 GCA_019634045.1 Saprospiraceae bacterium | reverse complement strand
TCGAGAACCCCATTGCTTCTAGTCCCATCAATGCTATCACCACAGTATCAGAGCCCGTTACACCAAGCACTGATTTTGGTCCATCCATTTGGATGCTCCTTTATCTCTTGGGGGCTTCTGGAGGGCTACTACGGCTCTGCTACAGGCTAGCCCAGGTACGAGGCTTAGTACGGAGAGGGCATCGAACGACAACAAGGGGAATGACGATTATTGAGTCCACTCAAGTTCAACAGACAGCCTCCTTTCTGCATGTTTTGTTTTGTGCCAACAAAGCACAGCTTCTTGCTCAGCCATACGTCTTTGAGCATGAGCAATCCCATTATCGTCAGGGACATACATGGGACAGATTATGGCTAGAGTTATGGAGTATTGTCAATTGGTTTAATCCGCTTATGTATTTCTACAAACGCGATTTGCAATTACTGCATGAATATCTAGCGGATAAAAAAGTCGTACTAGAAACGAAAGATTTGTATGGCTATGCAGAATTTCTAGCAGGCAAAAATAGAGGGAAAGGGCTTTACCTAGTAAATACATTTTCTTCACATATTAAAAGCAGACTCATGATGCTTAGCAGAAATCATACCGACAAGAAAAAAGCGCGTTTCTATCTGTTATTATTGCCACTATTGGCTTTGATGCTAATGGCAAATGGCCGCCAAAACATACCTTCTTCAAGTGCTAGTGAACCCACTCTGGAGTATTATCTGGATTGGGGAGGTTTCACTATTCCCTTTGATGGAGATCGTCAGATCGACGTAGACATAGAGATTAATCGCTTGACAAAACTCCAAACAAAGCTTCCTCGTTTGAGGGAGCAACAATCTTTAGATGTGACGGGAGAAGGGGCGGTTTTAGTATTGATGCGTGGAGGAAGGGGATGGCTAGAATGCGAACTCCCAAATATCAATAACAAGGAAGCACAGGCTTCTTGTATTACAGAAATGCTTCAGGCTGCTGAAGCGGAAGATGTATTATATATTCACAATCTTAGCTCAACTGATCACCTTCGATTTTCGGTGGCCCTGCGCTTGCGTAAGCCTAGTTTGCAGGTGGATGCTGAAGGACAAGGTTTGGTTGAAAAGAGCTTGGCTTTGGACGAAATCGATTTTTCTACGATTGTGGGTATAGACGATACCCCAATGATTGTTCTTGAACCTATAGCAGGGACATACAAAGCTTCTAACGTTTGGACCAATGATCGCATCCATATGCTTTGGGGAGACCAAAAGTCTCATCCGGCGAAAGAGCTGGATATTGAACAACTTCGGCAATTTTACCAGAAACCGCTAAGTGTTGTGATGGGAGGAAAGGTTTACCCCGTTGTAAGCTTGCAAGCTAAGATTAAATCTGAACAGGTCGATCTCTCTTTTAGCGGAAGACGGCTAGCAGGGCCTCAATTTGATCGAGTTATTGGACTACTTGATGAACCAACTACTATATATTTTCCTTATGTATTCATTGATCTCAAGGAGAACGGAAAATTGATGCGGTTTGCGATTCCAGACTTATTGAGATATAACTTTAAAAAGGCTTTGTAGTTGAATACTATATGGAAATAAATCTCGATTATTGGAACCAGGCCATCAGTTGGGGCTTGTTGGTCCTAATTTGGGTAGTGCAGCTGGTGCACTACCCAAGTTTTCAATATATAGACAAGGACCAGTTTGCTGATTTTCATACTCACCATACCCGCTCCATTTCTATTATTGTCTTGCCTTTAATGCTTCTAGAGCTTGGCATTGCTGCTATTTTAGTACTACAGCAGGGTTTTCAGTGGAACTATCTAGTCCCCCTAATTCTGGTGCTGTTGATATGGGCTAGTACTTTCTTGATTCAGGTTCCTGACCACAATCGACTAGCAACGGGCAAAGACCTTGATATTGCCGCCCGCCTTGTTCAAACCAATTGGATTCGAACCGTACTTTGGACGTTCAAAGCCATCTGGCTTTGGCTGTTTACCCCTTTCTAGTTTGCTTATTATTGAGCCTTATCCTTCATCGAAGGAAGGTACAGATGCATGCCACTGATGCCGGTCGCCTCATCCAAATGAGCAACTAATCTACGATCAGGGGTAGTGGCGTGCAGGTGGATCCGGGAGTCATGATGTGTAAAGACGCCTGGAGTAGGGCTGTAGAAACCTAGGACCTCAGTTGGCGTGTTTTTCCAACCGCTGCGCATGCCGGACTGTAGATGCTTGGCATGGGTGTGAATGGGGTCATTTATATCCCAATCAATCACATGCCAACTCACCATTTCGGGCCTACCTTTGAGTAGAAAGGGGAAAGGGTGTTTTGCATCGATACCCATTTCCTGGGCAGTTTGTCCGAGAAAATCTTCCAACTGAGCTAATTGGTCAATCTCTGCTGGCAGGGGAATGGAATCCCAATCGGAAACCTCACTGTAGACCAGGAGGGAGGCTTTTTTCCTGAATCCATCATAAGTAGCTAGGCCGCTTCCTGCGACGGTGGTAAGAAAAGCTTTGCCTTGCCAAATCATGATTTCACCTTGGAGGTTCTCTGCGGCACCTAGCCCATATAATTGAGGCCTACCAGTCAAAGTTTCAAGGTCGATCTTTGCGGTGATGTCACCTTCTTGCATGATTTGCTTCAAGGTGCCGATCGATTCAACAGGCACAATAGAAGCGGGTTTTTCCTGCTGACAAGCCAATAGGGGTAGCAAGAATAAGGGAAGTAGATGTTTTACTTTCATAAGTGTTGCACATAGGTTGCAGCAAAAAGCTGATTTCCAAGAAATATTTCTGATAGATATCATCTGGATTGATAGCTACACTATGGTCGCTTATGTTAGAGATTGATTTGTATACCAGTAAATCTAAAGTCAAAGGTACATATTTCATGCTTTTGTCTGGTGTTAGTATAGACTAGTGTATAAAAAGTATCTTTCTAACACCGATCTTTGGTTTTAGGATAATTTTCTAGACAAGAATGTGTATTTTACTCTTGTTCTTATTCGTGCTTGATATTTACTCCCCCCAGAGCGTTCTTTCTCTGATTCACAGTACAGCAGGCAATAAAAATTAGAATAAAGCCTCTTGGCTTGTAACGATTTTAGAAAATAAGGAATATATCTATCGGAATAACATGTTGTATTAAAGCGCTCTTCCCCCACCATCTATCACATAGTTCGACCAGAATTTGCATGCTAGCCAAATTGTGAAAATCATCACCCCTCAATTAAAACAGGAAGGCAGGTGTAAGTAAAACCGTAGCATTCAGTAGTAGCATATTAGGGCTACAAAATAGGCTATTGTCCTATGGTTTTGTTTACTAGAACAAGAAACTAAATCCTTGAAGTTGATCAGCTACTAGGGCTTGGGAGGGAGTCTATTAAAGGAACGAGTTACTTCATCCTAGGTGATCATATTGTGGAGCAACTAGAGAAAACTATATAATTGATCGGTAAAGGACCATAACATGAAAACATTGATTATTGATGATCTCCCTAAGAATCATTCTATTTTAAAGGAGCTTTTACGCCATTGCAACCAACAGGTCGAACTTGTAGGTTCCGCCTACAGTATCGAAGAAGGAATCAAGATGGTGGAAGAGCTAGATCCTGATCTTCTATTCCTAGACATCCAATTTCCGAAGGCACGCTTGGGGTTTGAGTTGTTGGAAGCTTTCGAAGAATTTAAGTTCCAAGTAATCTTCGTGTCCGGGCATCCTAAACACGGGGTAAATGCGGTGCGATTCGGCGCTTTGGATTACCTACTAAAGCCAATTGCTTTGGATCGGCTGCAGGAGGCTCTCCGAAAGGCTAAAAAGCAGTTTCTCAAGAAGCAATCGACAGCAACCCAATTTCAAGTTTTGTTGGAGGCGTTCTATGAATTGAAAGGTAAAAAATTACCTAGCCGGATTGGCATTTCTACCCAAGATGGTATCTTCTTTAAAGAGGTGAAGGATATCGTACGACTAGAGGCCAAGGAAAGCTATACCAACATTGTCTTTACTCCTGGGCAAAAGGAAATCCTGGCTTCCATCAACCTTGGTGAGTATGAGGAACAGTTCAAATCCTATCCAGAATTTATGCGTGTACATCGATCTTATATGGTCAACTTGAAATATGTAGAGGTGTATGTGAAAGCGGACGGAGGGTACCTGAAATTGAAAAATGGTGAAGAGGTCGACGTCTCTAGAAGGTATCGAGATGAGTTGATTGCACGCTTATCTGAAATGTAACATCAAGAAGATTCAAATTTCCGTAGTATAAAACACATGACATGACCAGGGAGAAGGGCTAGTATGAGCTGAACCTGACAATAGCAAATATCTATCCCTTCGACGGCTGAATGTCTTCTGCTCTCTAATTCTTAACAACAGACTGTCAAAACAACTAGAGTTCGTCCTGTTGCAACTAACCGTTGCAAGGGGTCTTGGTGCTTGACCTGTAGAGAACAACTATCTATTCCTTAATAACTAAGGCCGATGCTTCTTCTCCAGTACAAGCATGTAGTTGCTTGGCCAGCGATTCGGCAATTGAACGCTAGCTAAACTGACTTCCCATGCTGTCAGGAGTTGATGGAGCTTTGGCCGTTACTCTATTGTCTATGAAGAATAAAAATTGGAAACAAACCTATTTCAACGCCCTGTTTGCTTATCTGCTGTTGCTTGGGCAGATCTCTTTTTTCTTTGCCGGACTTGTCCGCGATTTTACCGATCATGACGGTCCATTATCGGCTACCTATAACCAAGCTAATATCGGACTTGGGACAATGGTAAACGACGTGACTGTCTATCATCCAAATTTTCTTGCTGGTCCGCATTTTAGCTTTTCTTCTTATCCCGGCATTGTGAAGAGTGCAATGCAATACTGGTCGGACAATTTTGATCCGCTGATCTCAGTAGTTGGTTTTGGGATATTGATTAGCTGGGGAATGGTCTATGGCTTACTGTCCCGACACCAGGAACTTGAGCATATGTTGGCAGAATTTAAGCAGAAAGAAACGGAATACCGGCATGCTCTTTTAGACCAGAAAATGATCCTGCTCAGAACACAGATTAATCCTCATTTCTTATCCAATAGCATGTCTGTGATTGGGGCCTATGTACTGGAGCAAACACCGATACAGGCTTACCAATACCTGCAAGACTTCTCTAGTTTGATGCGGGATATATTGGAGAAGGCGGCAGAACCGTTCTTGCCACTGGAAGATGAAGTACATTTCTTGTCTGCCTTTTTGAGAAACCTCTCCTTACAGCTACCAGAAAATAAATTGGAATGGCATTTTGAACTTGATCCCAAATTAGATCCTAAACGGGTATTGGTGCCCACCATGATCCTCCAGCCATTGGTTGAAAATGCCATTGAACATGGGATTAAACCGAAAAAGGGGCGAGGGCGAATCACGATCAGCTTTACGGAAATCGAGGGTCTTTTGGTTTGTGCTGTTGAGGATGATGGAGTAGGGCGGCTAAGTGAACAACAAATACAAAGACCAGGTCATTCTTCTATGGCTTTAGCTATAACTCAACAACGACTACAACTAATGTCAGCTGAGCACTTGTCAACGTATGGGTTAAAAATCTTTGACCTGGTAAATGATGAAGGGGAGGCAGCGGGGACAAAGGTGCAGCTTAAATTACCCTTACTAAAAGTGACTGATGAGCGTTTCTAACTATTTGCAATTGATCAGTGATTGAGCATCTTGGGAAAGTACTTCAGCGACGAATACTTGATGTAGCGCTAATAAATGGCCAAAGACTAATGAAATGCTACAGGTGAATAAGTTAGGGTTTACTTTTAGGGTGGGCAGTGGTAATTTGCTATAAGACCATATATCCTTACGCATGACTGCTCCAATCACTGCCCCTGCTACCATTTCCATGGCTATTTTACCTTTCCAAAATAGCGCACAACTCCCTGCACTCGATATGTTTTGCAGCGGGCTACGCATGGACTTGATCACAGATCTTTCGCGATTTAGAACCTTTCGCTTAATTTCCTATGATCTGATCCCTACTGCGCTCCAAGGTCAGCTCGAAAAGGAAGAGGTGATTACCAATTTGCAGTTGGACTACTACGTGAAAGGATTAGTTCGATATCATGCCGAGCAACTTTACTTTAACCTACAACTGATCAAAGCTAAAGATCATCGCTTAGTATGGGCAGAGAAGTTCCATGGACCGCTTGAAGAGCTATTTCAGATTCAAGAAGAAATGGTAGAAAAGATCGTGGTATCCCTACAGCACTTCGTTGATGTCGATTTGTTGGCTACTATGCGTAGAAAACCGTTGACGAATCTCAATGCCTATGAATGCTGGATAAGGGGATTTCAAGAGGTAAAGAAGGGATCGATAAGCGCGGATGAAAAGGCTAGGGCTTATTTTCAACAGGCTATTGATCTAGATCCTTATTATGCTCGGGCATATACGGGGATGTCTTTGACCTATTTCAATGAATGGAGTTGTCAACTATGGAGTCGATGGGAAGTTAGTCAGCTTGGGGCGATGGAGTGGGCGAAAAAGGCCCTTGAATTGGATGAATGGGACCATATTAGTATGACCATTTTAGGAAGACTCTACCTGTATAACGAAGAGTATGACAAGGCGGAACACTACCTCCGAAAAGCTTTACGTACTAAC
>JAHQWA010000570.1 GCA_019634045.1 Saprospiraceae bacterium | reverse complement strand
ACCGGTATCGATGGCTTGATAAAACAACTTTTCACCAAACGCCTTGATTTGCTCGGCACTGGCTCCCTTGGGTTTGAAAAGCTCGCTTTCTAAGACCTTTTTGCGAAAAGCTTCATCAGAAAACTGGGAACGACTAACGCCCAGCACAGCAAAGTCTTCAGGTAAGGACTTGTTGAGATATAGCTGAAAGATGGCGGGAACAAGTTTTCGTTCCGTTAAATCCCCGGAGGCGCCGAAGATGACAAAAACAAGTGGGTCCATTGGTAGTTATGAAGTTTTGAGGCAGTAAAGAAACATTTTTTTTGATACATCAACTCAAAAGGGTAGACATATGTTATGATAATGTTCTCCTGGGGATTAAAGTTTTAAATCCCCCTGCAATTTTAGTCAATTCCTCCTACCTTTGCCGCGAATTGAGATGAGTTCATGTTTAAAATTCAGTAATTGGCCTGCGAATATCCATTTTTTGCTGACTGTCGTTGCCCAAAGCGGCTTGATAGCGATGGCTATCATCTACATCAGGCGTCTTGTTTCATCAAAAAATGATCCTTCTCGACTCAAAGGCTGAAGCTTAAACATGAATTTAGGAGAAATCCATCCCTGCCATCTGTAAAAGATAAAATAAAATGAGTCAAGCAACATTTGATTTTGGTATGATCGGCCTTGGTGTCATGGGCCGTAATTTTTTGCTCAATGTAGCCGATCATGGTTTCTCGGCTGCTGGTCTGGATCTAGATGCCGAAAAAGCCAATGCCCTCGAACAAGAGGCGGATGGGCGATCGATCATGGGTACTACCTCAACAGAGGAGTTTGTTCAGGCTTTGTCACGTCCGCGCAAAGTCATGTTGCTGGTTCCGGCAGGGAAAGTGGTGGATATCGTAATTGAAAGTCTGCTGCCTCATCTGGAGGAAGGAGACCTGATCGTGGATGGCGGTAATTCCCATTTCCCCGATACTGAGCGACGAGCAAAATATTTAGCGGAGAAAGGTCTCTATTTCTTTGGGGCGGGTGTTTCAGGAGGAGCGGAAGGTGCGCGAAAAGGGCCCAGTATTATGCCGGGAGGAGATAAGGAAGCCTATGAGATTCTTCGACCTGTTTTAGAGGCGGTTTCTGCCAAGGTTGGCCCGAATGATGAGCCTTGTGTAGCACATATGGGGCGAGGCGCAGCGGGACATTATGTTAAGATGGTACACAATGGGATTGAGTACGGGATGATGCAGTTGATCGCAGAAGCATACGATCTATTGAAGCGTGTTGGTGGGCTCGATAATCCTCAGTTGCATCAAGTCTTTGACCAATGGAATAAGGGGCCCTTACGCTCTTTTCTGGTGGAAATAACAGCGGAAATATTGGCACAGCGGGATGATCTTACAGACGGTTGGTTAGTGGAGGCTATTCTGGATAAAGCCAAGCAAAAGGGGACGGGCAAGTGGACTTCTCAGAATGCGATGGATATTGGAATTCCCGTGCCGACCATCGATGCTGCGGTCAGTATGCGCGGGATCTCTGCCTTGAAGCAAGAGCGAGAAGCCGCCGAAAAAATCTTGAATCCCGTCTTGGCTTCTGCAAGTACCGTAGATCAAGCGGAGTGGATTGACCAAGTGGGGAAAGCCTTGCATTTCGCCTTCTTGGTTACTTATGCGCAGGGGATGGCTCTTTTAGGTGATGCCTCGGTGGAGCATGATTATGATTTGGATATGGAAGCCATCGCAAGAATCTGGCGTGGCGGATGTATTATTCGGGCAGATATTTTAGAGCAGATGAGACAGGCTTACTCGAATCAGCCCGATGTGAAGAACTTGATGATTAGCGATGCCTTCAGTAAAGACCTACTAGATACGCAATCAGCTATGCGAACGGTATTAAGAGAAGGAATTGCTCAGGGTATCCCCCTGCTGGCCTTTTCTTCTACCCTGCAATATTTCGAAGCCTACCGTACCGGACGCTTACCACTCAATGTAGTGCAAGCGCAGCGAGATTATTTTGGTTCTCATACTTATGAGCGCCTGGATCGGGAAGGTGTTTTCCACACAGAATGGTAAAATAACTACCTTGATATGAAATGGGACGGCCTTTTCCGCCTTGAAAGGGACCCCATTGGTCTAGCAGAACAATCCATTAATCTAACAAACTCTATCGTGCAGGGGGGCTTCTTTACCTTAGCTTCCCTAAAAGTATAGATATGAAGCTGCGAGAGAATATCAACTACGCCATACTTACGGTACGCTCAAATTGGCTAAGAGCTATCCTAACTCTAATGATCATCGCCTTCGGGATTATGGCATTGGTAGGTATTTTGACCGCGATTGATAGCGCGATCTATTCCTTGAGTAACAACCTCTCTTCTTTAGGTGCCAATACCTTTGATGTAGACCGTAAAGGATCAGGAGTAAGTGGAAACAGGAAAGGCCGACGGGAAAAGCGAGGAGATGTCTTCACATATCGTCAATCATTGGAGTTTAAAGACCGCTATCGCTTCCCTGCTCAAACTTCTGTTTCTATCAATTGTACGGGGAATGCTACTGTCAAATACAAAAACAAAAAGACGAACCCTAATACCTTGGTTTTTGGGATAGATGAAAACTACCTGGAAGCGAAAGGGTATGAAGTGAAATATGGGCGGAACGTTAGTCCATTGGAAGCACTGAATGGTGGATATAAAGCCATTATCGCCTCCAATGTTGTAGATGACCTGTTTGAAGGTAAAGATGAAAAGGCCTTAAATCAGGTGATCTCCTTAGGGAATATCAAATTGAAGGTCATTGGTACATTAGAGACTCGCGGTTCTAGCATGAATCAAAGCCAAGACCGTCGAGTATTGATCCCGCTCCAAACGGCAAAACGATATTACGGAACAGCCAATTCCAATTACAATATTCTGGTGGCTGTCAATGATCCTACCCAGATCGATCATGCAATCGGCAATGCCACTATGATTCTTCGCAATGTACGAGGCTTAAATGCGTATCAGGATAACGATTTTGAGATCTCCAAAAGTGATGGCCTGATCGGTATCATTAAAGAAAACACCCTCTACTTCCGATTGGCAGCGATTGGTATTGGATTAGTGACTTTGCTAGGGGCGGCCATTGGCCTGATGAACATCATGTTGGTTAGTGTTACGGAAAGAACTCGAGAGATTGGAATTACCAAGGCTTTGGGAGCTACTCGCCGCAATATTATGATTCAATTCCTTACAGAGGCCGTGGTGATCTGCCAGATAGGTGGACTAGTGGGAATCGTCCTGGGCGTATTGATAGGGAACGTAGTCTCTGCGCTGATGGGAGGAAATTTCCTCTTCCCCTGGCTCTGGATCACGATCGCTGTGATTACGTGTATGGGCGTTGGCTTAGCCTCAGGGCTTTATCCCGCTTTGAAAGCGGCGCGCCTGGATCCAATCGAAGCCCTTCGCTACGAATAGAGTAAGATCAATTCCGAAATTGACTGATGATTTGCAGTGCCGCCAGGTATCGGCTGTTCAGGTTACTTGCATTCGGGATTAATACCGAAGACATATTTCTCTACAATTTTCAAATTAGGAGCCACTCCAGCTCCAGCAAATCCCGCGATATCCTCATCTTTCAAGAGCTGTGTAGCGGAAGCTGCATATTCTTTGGCTACGGGTAGGTAAGACCAGTGCCATTTTTCTTCATTGTAACCATCTGGGCGGCTTGCACCCTTCGGGGAATAGGTTTGGCAGTAGCCAAAGCGCCCAGCATTGGCACGTAGCCATTCATATACTTTTAAACCGGGCTCTTTTTCGAAATATGGGTTATTTAGATTATTGAGATCAATATCTGTTCCCCAATGGTGGCGTGAGGTTCCAGGCATAGAGCTGTATTCCAGAATTCGAAGCGCTCGCGCGTTCGTATCTGCTATTTCAGCTGCGTTAGTGCCATCAGATAGTTTTCTTTGACCATTCCATTTGGCTTCCCAAATGCTTTTTTGAGAATTAAAATTCCTGGTGGCGGATAGGATTCGCAAATTGATACCCTCTTCTTTTGCGGCGGCATGCATCTCTAGAAAAGCCGCGTAAGCTTCTCTATGCAGGTAAATATTCGATTTCGAAGTGTATTCAGCTGCGATTTTGATAAAATTGGAATCTTTGGAAGGTTCAATTTTCCCCATAATGTACTTTAGCGGAATGGTAGGAGTAGGGGGAGGCGTGGCTTGGACAATGGTATCCGTTGGGTTATTAGTAGTTTCTCCGTCCTGTTCCTGATCTGCATTAGCTTGACAACCCAAGCTAATACTTAGCAGTAACGCAATGGGTAAGATCCAGGCTGAAATCGATATGTTCATACTGATGCGTAATGTTTTATTCCCTTAATAGGCTCAAAGGCCATTGAGGTCTGGTCAAACAGGAACTGTGTAATACTATGGGTTATTGCTCATTCGAATTCTTCATCATGAAGGTCGCCTTGTGCACCTCGTTTTTATCGTCTTGATGTAGGGTGTATGAAAAACCATTAAGAATAGAGTAGGCGCCGTGCTCCCCTTTCTTATTCATGGCGACAAAACCAACTTGAAGATCATTTCCCTCTTTGAGGTGCCGATCAGCTATCCGCTGAACAGCAGCTTCACAAGCCTCCTGTGGTGTTTTCCCTTGTCTCATCAACTCCACGACCAGGAAAGAGCCTAAGGTGGTCATTACTAATTCACCTACACCCGTCGCGCAAGCTCCGCCCACTTCATTATCCACATAAAGACCTGCTCCAATGATAGGAGAATCGCCTACTCGTCCGGGAATCTTGTAGGCCATACCACTTGTTGTGCAAGCACCACTCATATTGCCTTCTTTATCAATGGCCAATACACCTATTGTATCGTGCTGATCAATATTCGCTTTAGCAGGGGCGCCCTTATTTGCGGCTTTCCACTTTTCCCATTTTTCCTTGGATTTTGGGGTAAGCAAGTCTTCTTTTTCAAAACCTTGCTCCAGCGCGAATTGATAGGCCCCTTCACCACTCAGCATGACATGAATGGTTTCTTCCATTACCTTCCGCGCTACGGATATAGGGTGTTTGATATGCTGGAGATAGGTTACTGCTCCCGCTTTACCATCTGCGGCCATAATGCAGGCGTCTAAAGTGACATCCCCGGCAGCGTCCGGCAGCCCGCCATAACCTACGCTTTGATCTTTGGGATCAGCTTCTACGATTCTGGCACATGCCTCTACGGCATCCAAGGCAGATCGTCCCTCTTGAATCACTTCCATGGCTGGCGCTGTGGCTTCTTGATGGGGCCAAGTGGCAATGATAGCAGGTGTGATCGCTTTAGAATTTGGATTGATGCTAGAAGGAGTTGCAGCAGCAGCGTCTTCTGACTGGGCAGGTGACTCGCATTGTGTAAACCCAAGAAAAGCCGCAAAGGAGGCAGTCAGGGAATGGTTGAAAAAGGATCGTCGATTCAACATAAGGGCAAAGGTGATTGGTGTTTATCAGAGATCTGGCGCGCATTTCACTCTAACGGCAGTTAACAGCAGGAATGCAATGCCTGATGAATCAACTAAATAACACTTTTTCTTGCTATTTTTCCGCATCAATTAAACGAAAGACGAAAAATGAACGGAAAGCCACTTAAACAGGCCTGGCGCTGGTATGGGCCGAAGGATCCTGTATCCTTACAAGACATTAGACAGGCTGGTGCCACCAGTATTGTCAGCGCATTACACGACATTCCAATCGGAGATGTTTGGCCGATCGAAGCCATTCGGGAAAGAAAATCCATTATTGAAGCGGCTGGGCTAGAATGGGGCGTGGTAGAAAGCATTCCAATCCACGATTCCATCAAGCGCCAGGACGGCGATTGGCAGCAGTATGTAGCTACTTACCAAGAGAGTATTCGAAACCTAGGTGCTTGTGGTATACCCGTTGTGACTTACAACTTCATGCCCGTATTGGATTGGACTAGGACGGATCTCAGTTATCCAATGTCTGATGGTTCTACGGCACTTCGCTTTGAAGTAGCCGCCTTGGCCGCCTTTGATCTCTATATCCTTGAAAGAGAAGCGGCTACTCATGATTATTCTGAGGCAACTCTGGCAGCGGCCAAGCAATGGATCAATCGGGCCTCCGAAGCGGATAAGGATCGCTTGATCAAAACGGTAGTAGCAGGCCTGCCCGGAGCGGATGATGGATATACCTTGGCCGAATTTCGTGCGGTTCTGGCTGATTACGCAGAAATGACAGCAGAAAAGTTGCGAGAAAACCTGATCGCTTTTCAAGGAGCCATCGCACCCGTGGCCGAGGAATCTGGAATAAAGCTGGCGATTCATCCTGACGATCCCCCCTTCCCTTTATTGGGCTTGCCGCGGGTGGTCAGTACCGCTCAAGATTTGGAAGCACTCTATACCGCCACTCCGAATGGGGCTAATGGACTTTGTTTTTGTACGGGCTCCTTTGGGGTGCGCGAAGACAATGACTTAGCAGCTATGGTCAGCGCTTTTGGAGACCGAATTAACTTTATCCACCTGCGCGCCACGCGCCGCGATGGACACGGTAATTTCCATGAAGCAGATCATTTAGATGGCGATGTCGATATGTATGAGGTAGTCTCAGCACTACTTGAAGTGCAACAAGGCCGAGAAGAGGCCATCCCCATGCGTCCGGATCATGGGCACAAAATGTTGGATGATCTGACGAAGAAAACCTATCCTGGCTATTCCGCTATTGGTCGCTTGAGAGGTTTGGCTGAACTAAGGGGCTTACAGCTAGGTATTTTACGCTCCAAGTTCTCTTAATACTCAAATTCCATTTTTTCACTTGGATATCCAAAGAGGCATTTTTCCTTGATCAAGGCGGCGATTTTGCTTGGGACCTGAGACTCCCAACCACTTTCGCCCGCCTGGATCTTGACGAGTACGTCTTTTGAGAAAATGTGCAGAATATCAGGCTTATACCCCTCTACATCTTCGATCTGCTGGTTATCGAGCAAGTGCCGATACAAAAACTTCACGCCTTCTGGAACCGGCACGTTTTGAGCCGTCATCAACTCGGCGCTCCCTTCTTGCATAGCAGGATAGACATATATCTTTACATTACTGGTGAACATCTCACCAAAGGCAGCTAGGAGGCGGCCGTCCATATTCTGATAGTATTTCTCACTAATCACATCGAGCAGTGGCCTTACCCCTAATACGATTCCTAATTGCTGAACCTTGAAATCACTTAGGTATGAGATAAGTTTCTGATATTCTTCGCAATCAGAAACCACTACGGTCTGTCCCATGGCATTGAGTAATTCTGCCCGATCAATGAAGTCCCGCTCATCTAGTTCTCCTTGTCCACGGAGGTTGTCCATGGTAATCTCCGTTAGCAGAAAGGTTTTCTGGGTGTCCACTTTGGGATTGTTGCGGAATTGTTGATAGCTCGTTCGGATCATGTCCATATTGACCAAGGTGGCGGGTCGAAAGCTACCTCTGACTACTAGGACATTTTTTCGATAGAGGAATTCAGAACCGTGAACATTCCTTCCATCGGGTCCAAACATGGCCACTTCGGTGAGTTTATGCTTGACTAGCCAGAGACTGAGTAGTCGATTATCTACATCCTCAAAATTTGGCCCTGTCAGACGAATCATATCAATCTTAACCCGACCGCTTAAGCTATCCATTAAGGATTGCAGGAGCAATTCGGGGTCATTATAGTGGTGAAAGCAACCATAGATGAGGTTGACGCCAAGAATGCCGATGGCCTGTTGTTGCAGTTGATTGTTTTTGTCCCGCATACGAACGTGCAAGACGATATCATTGGGTTCGCTATGCGGGTCCAGTTGAAACCGGATACCCATCCAGCCATCGCCTTTAATCGTCTTGGTATAGTTGATCGCTGAAACGGTATCCGCAAAAGCGAAAAAATTCGTTTCGGGACGTTCGTTTCGAAGGCGATAATCCATCAATTCATATTCATGGTCTAGCATCTTGTAGATGCGCGCTTCACAAACGTATCTGCCGCTAGCCTCTGTCCCGTATATCTGATCGGAATAGACCTTATCGTAAGCAGACATGGTTTTGGCGATGGTTCCAGCAGCGGCTCCTACTTGGAAAAAGTGGCGGGCAACCTCCTGTCCGGCACCAATTTCAGCAAAGGTGCCGTAAATGGTTTCATTGAGGTTGATTTCGAGCGCTTTCTGTTCGGTCTCCAGTAACTGACGCATGAATTTTCGTATGATGGTTTTTATAGGTAAATACAACGGCAAACTAAGCCGCAAAGGTAAGAATTATTTAAGGGATTCGCTAGCTCAGGCGGTGCGGTGGAGGGCTTCCTAGGCAAGATTTACCACCTCAGAATGGTGACTAGCTGAAGGCGAGACGGACTCGTGGCGGCTTTCATCTTGACCTTAGCTATCCCCCGACACAATTT
Source organism: Saprospiraceae bacterium (assembly GCA_019634045.1). Lineage (GTDB taxonomy): Bacteria > Bacteroidota > Bacteroidia > Chitinophagales > Saprospiraceae > DT-111. The sequence goes on along the minus strand of JAHQWA010000570.1, from coordinate 4,251 downwards.
TCTCCCAATTTTAAATAACTTTGGACGAATGGAATTCGGATTCTGAAGGGCTAGCCTTACATTGTTTGCCTATCAACTTCCTGCCAAACTCGGTTGATAGTCCGCTTTCCATCGCTACAAAATGATCTAGTATGACCAAAAAGATTTTGCTGCTATTCGCTCTATTTATTTGGATAGGGACTGGAATAGCCCAAGTACCGTCCAATCCCATAGGAATTAATCCCCCCTCCTTGAAGTGGCAACAGATAAAGACGGATAAGGTACAAGTGATTTTTCCAAAGGGGAATGAGGAAGAAGCACAGCGTGTAGCAAACGTTGTCCACTATTTGTGGGACAGAGATAATTCTTCCATCGGAGAGAAGAAGCAAAAGGTGACCATCTTACTGCAAAATCAAACGGTGATACCCAATGGATTTGTCACCGTAGGTCCATTTAGATCGGAATTCTACCTCACGCCTCCACAATTTAATTGTACGACTGATTGGTTAGATATATTGGCGATTCATGAGTACCGTCACGTGCAGCAATTTGGCAATGGTAATCGAGGGATTACAAACTTCTTTAAATCGATCCTTGGATCCTGGACATGGGGTGGGTTTACCTCCACGGCGCTTCCTCGGTGGTTTTTTGAAGGAGATGCAGTGGGAACCGAAACTGCCCTAACCTTATCGGGGCGGGGGCGTTTGCCCGCCTTTGATATGGAGTACCGTGCCCTTCGATTAAATGATTTGGACTATGACTACGAAAAGGCTTCAGCCGGGTCGCTTAAGGATTTTGTCCCAGATTGGTATAGCCTTGGGTATTACTTGACCACTCATGCCCGCACGCATTATGGTAAGGATATTTGGAACAAGGTAGTCAAGGATGCTACTTCTTATAAGGGACTTTTCTATCCTTTGAGTTCGAGCTTGAAACGACATACAGGCTTGAATACTAAGAATCTTTATCAGCAAACTTTTGCTGAACTGGATAGTCTTTGGGAGAAGCAAGGGGCAACGGATTTCGAATTTGCCACAGCTACACAATGGAACAGCCAAGAAAGACGAACAGTCACAGATTACAACAATCCACAATTTTGGAATAATAATTCTCTAGTAGTGGAAAAGCGAGCTTTTGACGAAAATCCAACCTATTACCAATTAGATTTTGCGGGGAATGAGACCCGGATAACGCAATCTGGGCGCATCGTAGGGGCTCCCAATTCCACGCTTTCTATTGGAGGAGGGAAGCTATGTTGGTCAGAGTATGATTTTGATATAAGATGGGACAACAGGACTTTTTCGGTCATTCGAGTGTTTGATCGGGGAACCTACCGCAAAGCGCAGGTGACCAATAAATCGAAATATTTTTCACCTGCTTTGGATGAAACAGGGCGTAAAATCGTAGCGGTAGCTACGGACGAAGAACAGAATTATAGCTTGCACATTTTGGGGGCCGCCAGTGGAGTGGCAACGAATAAAATCCCCAATCCGGATAATTGGTTCTACATGTACCCTCGTTGGGTTAATGAAGATCAGATTGTAGTAGTAGGGCAAAAAGGAGAAGTTAATGAGCTTCAACTCATTGATGTAAATACAGGTCAGAAGACGGCCATATTACCGCCTACCATCCACCAGATTACCCATCCATTTAGCCACGGAGAGTACATCTATTTTTCGGCAGCTTACAGTGGGGTCAATAATATTTACGCAGTTAAACCCGGAGAAAATACCTTCTACCGGATCACCAATGATATGTTGGGGGCATTCCAGCCGGCAGTGTCACCGGATGGGACAACGTTGGCCTACAGTTCGTTCAGCCCCCAAGGGTACAATATTATGAAAATGGAGTTGGATCGAGCCAAATGGCAAGCCCTGAGTACACCTCCTGAGTTTGAGATGACGTATTATGAAACCCTAGTAGAACAGGAGGGAGGGAGTATCATTGAGAATGTTCCGAATGAAGTATTCAAGGTAAAGAAGTTCAATAAATTCTCCGGGATTATTAACCCGCATAGTATTCTACCTATCGTTGAGCATCCCTTGTATGGTGCTAGTGTTCTATCAGATAATAAATTCAGTACACTCTCTGCGGAGGGTAATGTGTATTATAATATAAACGAGGATGAATGGACCTTTTTAGCAGGACTTAGGTATGCCGAATTTTTCCCAATAATCAGCGCCAACTATGCCCATGTCAATCGCTCTTCTCTCTTTACCAATCTATCAGAACTGAATGATACGACCATCATACAGGCAGATTACTTGGAAGAATGGACCGAAGATAGAGTAACAGCAGGCCTGGCTATCCCTATGACATTTACGAAGGGGAATGCCTTTCATCGACTTGATTTGATCGGGAACTATCAGGCTATCTCCTTAAACTCCAAAGGGAATTTTGATATACCTGCTAACGTCAGAAGAGATTCCTTCGTGGTGGGAACGCGTGGAGTTAATCAGCTGTCACAGTACTTCCGCGATCCGTTGGAATCCACCAATTTTAATGCTTTAGATGTACGAATGCTTTGGCGGAGTTTAGACCGTCGCGCCTTGCAACATATCAATCCACGTTGGGGCCTAGTCGTAGATGGCCGATATCGAACTACACTGGGGACAGAGCGATTTGATGCTGATGTATTTCAGTTGCGTGGTGATGTCTACTTTCCCGGTTTTGCTCGGACCCATAGTTTTTTCATCAATACAATGATGCAGACTCGAGACTATCTGGATAGCTATCGCTTCTCAGATTTCTTTGTCTACCCGAGAGGTTATAATAGCATCCTGGCGGATAACTTTTTCAAGATTGGCGTCAATTATTCCATGCCGCTTTGGTATCCTGACGCAGGAATTGGATCGCTCGCCTTCGTAAAACGAGTAAAAGCCAATCTCTTCTACGATTTTGGACGAGCCCAGATTACGGACCCTTTTGATGTGACCCGCAATGTCCGGTCTATGGGCGTTGAATTGGGCTTTGATGTGAGAGTGATTCGGTTGCTGGATGTAGATTTTGGACTCCGATATAGTTATCTGTTGGACGAAAATCTGGCTCCGGGTGGCCAGCAACATCAGTTTGACTTCATTCTGCTAAGTATAGGAGGATAAGGGGACTTTGATGGACTCAATATCTTTCTCTGTTAAGATGCCAACTATTTTTCCATGATAGACAATGGGTAGGCAACTCAATTGGTGTTCTTGCAAGACCATTCCTGCTTTCTCCAGGCTATCTTTGGCGTCAGCGGTGATGACTTCAGTAATCATGATGTCTTTTGCCAATATCTCTTGTTTAAGGGATCCTGGCTCCATTCGACTGATCAGCCCATCGGTGATCATTCCGATCAGATTTCCTCCCTTATCCTCGACTGGCACATGGTGAATGTTTTTCCATCGCATCATCTGGTCTACAAACTGCAAACTAGCTTCTTCATGCACCATGAAAATATCGGTACTCATGATATCTTCTACTAGGGAGGAAGATTGCAGCCTGATCGGCTTAGGTTTCTGTTTGCTTAAATTGTCCCATTCACTGACAGGAGTATTGTTGAGTTGATATTCTATCATTTGCTGACTCATGACTTTTAGGGCCAATGACTTATTGCTTTTGCCAGTAAGTTTTCGGAAAGTTTGAATCTGCCAGTTTGATCCGGTTTGTTGTTTTCGAATACGTTGATCAATTAGGCCGAGGTAATAGTCAATATCTTTCGAGTCAACCCCTGCTTTTTCCAGCCCAGACCGAGCTATCGGAACCAATTTGTCCAAGATGAGTCGTTGTGCTGGCTCTGCTCCTTCAAACCAGTCTATGACACTGGCTAATCCCGTTCTAGCCGCCCTAATGAAATTGTCCTTAGCTAAGCGGAAGTCTGTTTTTTTCCAAAAATCGTGATATTCATCTGGTTGTCCTTCCATCAATCCTACCCAGAAAGCAAAATTGGCGATCTCATCAGCTACTGTTGGTCCTGCCGGTAAATATCGACACTCTATCCGCAAATGGGGTTTGTCTCCTTGCGGGCCGTAGCAGAGGCGATTCCAGGTGTAAGTGGTCCCATTGTGTAATCGTATAGCTCTGAGATTTGGCGTTTCCCCTGATCCCATAACTTGGGTCGCATCCTGAAAATCATCGGAAGTCAAGAGGAGGGGAAAACGCATCAATTCATTTTTCCAGAGCTCGGCTGGAGAATGTCGAAGCCAATCATGCCCAAAATATACACGAGCTTGCTTTTTGCGCAAATGATTTCGGGAGCTGCGCGTATCTAAGCTTTGTTTAAAAAGGGCTATT
>JAHQWA010000569.1 GCA_019634045.1 Saprospiraceae bacterium | reverse complement strand
TCCTTCTAAGGTAAAAGTAATGTCATTACAACAAGGAGAAGTAATAGCGACCACTTTACCTTTTACGCTATAGCAATTCGCTTGAGTTGCTGGTGGAACCTTTGACAAACTTAAGTACAATAAGCAGATGCCAAGCAAACCAAAGGTGAGTATCCACAAATTTAACTTCTTTTGTTCCTTAGTCATTTTTTAGGTTTTAGATATAGCTTTATCTTCAAGTCGTTTACTTTGAAAACGACACCCCCTTTGTTTAGATCATATAAGACAATACAATTAACAGTTACGCATGGATCTTCGAAACGCCATTCTCACCGAGCACTCCAAAGCTAACACGCTGCTAATCACGAATTGGATTGGTAACAATCAAGATCGATTCAATCAGCTGATGGAATTATTCTTCAACGAAGAATACCGCATTGTCCAGAGAGCTGCCTGGGTTATGAACCATAGTGCTTCCGCGCATCCGCATTTGATCCAGCCGCATTTGGAAAGGCTCTTGATCGCCATGGAAAGCCCGAAGCATGATGCTGTCGTACGAAATGGTATGAAGATTCTCGCTGAAACTAAGTTTCATCCGGATTTTATGGGAAGAGCTGCTTCTTTGGCTTTTGACCTTTTGGCCCACCCAAAATCACCTGTGGCAATCAAAGTTCACTCCATGCAATTACTGGCGAATATTTGTCGGGACGAACCGGATCTAGCAGGGGAATTGAGAATACTTATTGAAGATCAATGGGAAGAAAGTACGGCCGGCTTTAAATCAAGAGGAAAAAAAATCCTAAAACAATTAGATAAAATCCAGTCTCCCTAAGCTAGAACGGGACTAGCATCTTGCGTAAAAATGTATGTATCTTTGTCCTTCCTAAAATGCCCTATGTGGATCGGTTAGCGCAGAAGTTATTCCGGAAGGATTGATTGGCTGCACAAAACATTCTAAAACAACCTTTGTGTTGTATTTTATCAGAAGATAAGCTAGTGGTTTAAGTCTTAAGTGATTGATAAATTAGGAGAGACGACTTTAGTTTATGACAAAACTTGAGACAGAAAGATAGCCTTAGCTACCTGACTAACGAACAAGGCAGTCATAGGCCCAAAGCGGCCGCACATGGTCAAGCATTTAGTAATTAAGCCCCTAGGCATGAATACAAAGCCACCCAAGTATGTCTTACCCAAAGTAAGACTTAGTTACACCTCTGATGATGATCCACTAGTCAAACGACTCCTGATTGGTACGATTGAACACGCTACAGGAAGAAAGCGTTTGGAGCGTGTTTACAGTGAGATTAAGGCGCAAAAACCCACCTCCATCCAGCTTTGGGATCTAATGTTAGAAAAGCTACAGTTATACCCGAATTATGACCGGACGCAATTGGAAAAAATCCCCAAAGAGGGTCCAATTATTTTCGTAGCTAATCACCCTTTTGGCGTGGTGGATGGCGTGATATTAGGTTATTTAGCCTCTCGGGTTCGCCCTAAGTTTTGCGTATTAGTAAATGAGGTGCTTTGCCGGGAAGAACTTCTTCAACCCTATTTCCTTCCCATTGATTTCCGAGATACTAGAGCTGCTAAGCAAACCAATATCAACACTAGGAATGAGACGCTAAATCGCCTCAAAGCAGGTGAAGCATTGGCAATATTCCCGGCAGGTGGAGTGGCGACTTCCCCTAAGCCCTGGGGCAAAGCAGAAGATCTGGATTGGAAACGGTTCGTGATTAAAATGATCTGGAAAACCAAGGCCACCGTCATCCCGATCTTTGTACATGGCCAAAATAGCCGCCTTTTTCAAGTGGCCAGTCACCTCAGCATGAGCTTGCGCCTTAGTCTCTTACTACATGAGGTGACCAATAAGATGGGGCGGCAGATCTACCTAGATATCGGTGACCCCATTCCATTTGAACATTTGTCAAATATCAAGGATCGACAGCAGCTACTGGATCATCTCCGCGCTGTCACCTTTGACCTCAAACAGGAGCATCCGGAAACGAAAAGAAAGAAGCGGCTGAAAATAAAGCTGAGGAGAAAAGGCAAAGCTGCTCAACTGTCCAGGCCTTAATTGCCTAAGCCGCTTTAACCCTAGCGTCAAATCCTGCTAGATTTCTTCCTTTACCCTTCCTCTCCCGAATCTAGACTGCAAGTATTTGCCTAGACGTAGGCAAAGTATTACTTTCCGTAGTGATCCTACCTCTAGATCATTTCTAAATGCATGACAAGTATGAAAAACCTTTTATTACTTCTATCTCTATTACTCACGAGTTCCTTGTTGTTGGGACAAGAGACGAGCCCTGACAATGCCCTTTCCGTTACCCAGCATAGTCTTGATATTAAGGGCAAAACCCTAAACTATACGGCTACCACAGGATTCATGGACATGAGAGATGAGTCCGGTAAATTGAGAGCTAACGTATTCTTTATCGCCTATACTAAGGACGACGTCAGAAATATAGGTCAGCGCCCAATCACTTATACCTTCAATGGTGGCCCGGGTTCTTCTTCCGTCTGGTTACACATGGGAGGTTTAGGACCTAAAAAAGTCAGACTCGCACCCGACGGCAATGTCTTACCTCCTCCTTACCAATATGACGATAACCCAGAAACCTGGCTCGACGAAACCGACCTAGTGTTCATTGACCCTATGATGACGGGCTATACCCGCCCAGCTGAAGGGGTTAACAAAAAGGAGTTCTTGGGATACGAGCAGGATATTGCCTTGGTAGGAGATTTTATCCGTCAATACACATCACGTTATAAACGCTGGAGCTCTCCCAAATTCCTGGCAGGGGAAAGTTATGGTACGACCAGAGCCGCTGGCCTTTCCGGCTATCTGCAGGATCGGCATGGATTGTATATTAATGGTTTGATGTTGATTTCTGCGGTATTAGATTTTAGCACGATCCGGGATTATCATGCCAATGATCTCTCGCCCTTACTGCGATTCCCCACATTTGCCGCTACTTCTTGGTATCACAAAAAAGCGGACCCTAAATACACCGACCTAAAGGCATTCCTGGAAGAAGTTGAGGAATTTACTTTAAATGATTACGCCTTAGCCTTGCTTAAGGGGGACTTAATGACCGCCAAGGAACGTGGAGTCATCATTGACAAGCTTCACGCCTATACGGGACTTTCTAAAAGCTATCTCGACCAGACTAATCTGCGCTTAACCGTCGGTAGGTACAACAAGGAATTATTGCGATCGCAAAAAGAAACTGTTGGACGATTGGATAGTAGATTCAAAGGATACGATTATGATGAAGCGGGAGAGCGATACGAATTTGATCCCAGCTACAATGGCGTTATCTATGGTCCATTCACGGCGGTACTGAACGATCATCTTCGCACCAACCTTAACTTTAAAAGTGATCTAGCCTATGAGATTCTTACTGGCAGAGCACGTCCCTGGGATTATTCCAATGTGCAAAATCGCTTTCTGAATGTAGCAGAGACTTTACGTAATGCCATCTCTAAAAATCCTTATCTCAAGGTGTGGATTTCCAATGGATATTATGATTTAGCTACACCTTATTTTGCAACCGAGTACGTCGTTAACCATATGTTCTTGAAAGGAGAACTTAAGAATAATATCAACATGACCTATTACGAAGCAGGGCATATGGTTTACATCCACGAGCCCGCCTTGGTGCAGATGAAAAAAGACTTGGTCGAATTTATTAAGGCCGCCACTCCCAAACGATAGTTAGCCGCTCGCTGAAAAAAATAAAGGGAAACGCCTTTTGGAGTTAAGATCCATTTAGGTGTTTCCCTTCTTCGGTAAGAAAGATTCTATCCAAAACTATCGGATAAAGAATGGCCGCATCTCAATATTGCCTTTCCTATTCTTCCGCATATGCCTCCATGATGATTCATCATTCATCGCGATCCAGCGTTTTTCGGCAGCTCGATACTTCCAATCCTTATCCTTTTGATAGAAGAGTTGCTCTCCTTCCATTTCTATGATCTTCAAAATTTCATTGTCGTGAGAATGGCCTTCATCGTAGTCTGTATTAGCCCGTTGTGCCATTTCAGAGTATAGCTCATTCAACTGCAGCAATTGATCATTTAGCTTCTCCTCCAATTTATTTACATGTAATCCAATTTTTTGGGCCTCCATATAAGTAATCGGGTAACTATGCGAAGGATAATCCGAATTAAGATGCTGGCTAATTTGATGAGCCTTGCTTTCATCCTTCATATGGTAGGAGAGAATTTCAGTTGTCAACTTAATAGATAAAGAACTAGCTCGATCAACTGCACCGATAACCAGCGGATGTATATAGTTATACAATTCTTTGTACGGATTGGTATCATTAGGCTGCTTGGTAGCTTTCCATAGACGAATTACCCGATCCAATTCATTTTGGCTTACACTGACTAGATCATTGTCGTTATCTATAGGTGACAAATGGTGTGTAATCGATGTGTCAATGGCTGAAAGGTAGGCTAAAGGGCCCATATGAATCAAATCAGCACCCAAGACCAGCATGGTAGCAGCAGAAGCACAATCTAAGGGAACCAAAGCAATGATTTCCTCATAGACATTTCGCAGTAAGTTGATGATCCGGAGAGCAGATTTACTGGATCCCCCATAACTCTTAATAAACAAGTACAATCGCTTATGCTTGCCCCGTTTTTGAATCACCTTATTGAAAGCGATGACATCATCAGATACCATACTACTATTGTCAGATATCCAATACACTAAAAAATCTCCTGGTAGCTTTTGCTGAATGTCCTTTACTAAGGCTTGAGTGTCCGAAAAGAGTAAGGGTGGTTTCTTTGCCGCCGCCTGACGCGGTTTTCGATTCAACAAACGATCTTTCCCATCTTGCAATAACTTTGTCATCGATAGAGCGTTTTAGATATAAGTGAATACAGATTAGTGCCAGGTAAAAGTTCCCATCAAGAGAACTTGATGTTTTCTAAAGTCTTACTTTTAGACTTAGAAGAGCTAAAAACTCAATTACAATATAATCAAAAAATTTATAAAAATTAAATTATTTGATTACAAAAATAGACCTAATACCTAACCTATGAAAGTTGTCAATGTTAAAGAGAAATTAGCTACTTTCTCCGAGCACTGGGATCCTAGGATTGCAGGGAAACTGAATGGTCAGATGGTTAAGCTAGCCAAGATTAAAGGAGACTTTATCTGGCATAGCCATGAAAATGAAGACGAACTATTTTGGGTGATTAAAGGAACCTTGCACATGGATTTTAGGGACAAAACGGTTTCGCTCAAGGAAGGAGAGTTTATCATAGTTCCCAAAGGAGTAGAACACCGCCCCTGGACAGCTAATGAAGAAGAGGTACACATCATGCTCTTTGAACCTGCTGAAACTGTTAATACAGGAGAGATTGAGGGGCATGAACTAACGAGAAGTAGGTTGAAAGAAGTCTAATGAAACAGCAATCGAAAATATTCTTAGGATTGGTACTGGTAACCCTCCAACTCTCCTTTTCTAAGCCGAAGGAGAGTTGGAGGGAGCATGCGCTGTATTTGGGCACGCTTCAGCTAAAGTATATTGAGCAATCGGCAGAAGCCCATCTTGCTGTAAAAGTCTTCTCCGATGATTTACAAAGCGCTATCAGAAATGCTGACGAAAGCTTTCAAGTCGGTCCCATTGATGAGCTTTTTAACCAAAATGGACCTTTAATCGAAGCTTATTTTGAGCAACATTTGCAGCTAGAAATCAATGGTATTTCCCAAGTTCCCAAACTATATCAAAGCGAACAGATTAACGACACCCACATACTTAAATTCAAAATCGCCTGCCCCCCAGCTTGGAACCACTTAGAATTAACTGCCGATTTCTTCATGGAGTTATTTCCGAATCAAATGAATGTCGTGAGCGTCTCTTATCTAGAACAGAAGCAATTTGCCAGGTTAAACAAACAACAACCTCAATGCGAGGCCTCGTTCTCCAAGTAACTAGCTCCCTTTACCATTGAAGATATCCATCAAAGCTTGACTGGTAACGCCTACTCCAGTTTCTATGCTTTTAGCAGGATCTGGGTAGTAGTAGGGAGAGTGTAAACCCGGAAGGTCTCCTGATTCCATTCGCTTTGCCGGCACAGTACCTAACCAATACAATACCGTTGGCACATTATCCTCCGTTTGACCATAGCGAGCAAAGTCTTCCCCGACCATTTGTGGCTCTGCATCAAGTACATTGTCCGCTCCTATTACTTTTGCTGCGGACTCCGTCATTACATCTACTAATGCCGGCGTATTATAGTTAGCAGGGGTAAAGACTTCCGGAATGACCACTTCAGGCATTTTATCTTCTGGTAAACCCGCCGCGATGGCTACCCCTTTGGCGATTTCCCTGATTCGGCGATGTACCATGGAACGTACCTCTTGAGTGTAAGTTCGAACCGTTAATTTCAAGGTAACTTCATCCGGAATGATATTGTGCTTGATCCCACCTTTAATCGCACCTACCGTCACTACTGCAGCATCGATTGGTTTCAGATTTCTACTCACAATGGTTTGTAATTCCATGATCATTAAGCTGGCTGTCACTACAGGATCAATCGACATATGCGGAGCCGCCCCATGCGCACCTACTCCAAAAACTTTGATGTCAATACTTTCTGTATTGGCCATTGTGTAGCCCTTTCCAAAACCGACTTGTCCTGCTGCAATCGTAGGACTAGAATGAAGACCTACACCATAATCCGGCACGCCAAATTTCTTATACAAGCCGGCATCCAACATCATTTTAGCCCCTTGTCCAATCTCTTCTGCTGGCTGCCCAATCATCAATAAGGTCCCCTTCCACTGGTCTTTCATCTTAGACATGGCTCTTGCTGTGCCAATCCAAGTCGTCATATGTACATCATGACCACAAGAATGCATGGCACCTGTCTGTTGACCATTGTATTCAATGACCTTTTCACTCGCATAGGCAAGGGCTGTTTTCTCTGGCATGGGCAAGGCATCCATGTCAGTACGGTAGAGAATAGTTGGCCCATCACCATTCTTCATGACGCCAACAATACCATATCCCCCAAAATTTTCCGTTACCTCAAACCCCAGCGACTTGAGTTCCTTGGCCAAACGGGCGGCGGTCTCTTTTTCCTCTAAAGAGATTTCAGGGTTTTGATGTATACTTTTATAGAGTTCTACCAGGTAAGGAATATCTGCCTTAATCAAGTCTTTGTTGACAACAGGCAATTCAGGATTGGTAAAGGCTGATCCGATCAATAGGATGCCTATTAATGTGATGTATCGCATAGCAAAATTTTTCTTATCGGTTTCTTCCAGAGAAGAATCAACAAGAAACCTAGCTCGAATGAGCTCAGATGATTACTCCGGGAAACCTAGTTCACAATAATAAGAAAAATGTAGCGCTTTACGGGGATCGAAGTTTTCCATTGGCTCGCTATTAGCAGCGGTTAGCCCAGGAAACTACGAGGTGAGGAGGTGGGTTTGGATATACTTGACGATATCACTCCTGGAACTTTGTAGGGCCTCTTTATCTGCACTATTGAGTCTAGTATAAGCCCAATCTTTACGGAATCTTCCCCAGCCTTTCCAGTACGCCCAGGCTAACCAAGCCATCATCGGCAAAGTAAGTAAGTAAACCCAGGAGACGGTATTACCAAAATACCTGCTGACTAATTCGGACTGTAGATAGTAAAATAAGGGGACAGTAAAAAGACCTACCGTTGCTTTAACGGTGGCTTGGTATCCAATATAAACCTTCAAAGTACGAGCCAAAAGCGCAGGTATTCCTGCTGCCAGAAGGTGGTTAACTGCCCCATATGCAAAAAACGGAAACCCAATCACCAATAAGATTCCTTGGGTAATCAAATTTTCTCCATGCATAGCTACCGCTTTATCATCGACCGCCTGAGTCCCTAATTTTGCACCATATTGCAGCGTTGTTTCTGCAAACTTTTGATAGCTACCACCGCCCAAAGCTTCTCGTTGTTTAAGCTGCTTGGCTAAGGATTGTCCCCTTCTAAAATCTGCTTCCGAATCTAGAGGATCATCATTGCGGCAGATCGATTCTACGAGTGGATGTATTTGTTGCTGCTCCCCCTCTGCTACATCAATAACCAGAGCCTGGACTTTGTCTCTTACCTCATCCGTAAAAGTCCGAACAGCGGTTTGTGGATCGCTCGTGTATTGCACTTGCCAGTCTTTCACTTTAATCGCTTCTCCCACATTTATCACACAGGAAGAACCGAAATCCGTGGGTCGATCATAGTGCACCCCTATCGGCAGAATGGATATATCTAGATCAAAATTCTTCTTTTCGGCGGCACTCAATGCGATCCTAACCGTTCCGGTTTTGAAGGGACGAAGGCGCCGTTCCATTACGCTACCTCCTTCTGGGGCAATAAAAAGCACCCCTCCCTTTCCTAAAAAAGCATCACACTTGGCAAAGGAATCTTCATTGCTCACGCCAGGCGCACCTCGATCTTGCTTGCGCTTGATGGGAATGCAGTACAGGGTATTAAAAAGCCAATTGGTGAAGGGCGTAGAAAAAAGCCCAGCATTAGCCAAAAAGAAAACTTGCTTATGCACTCGAGAAGCTACTTGAAGGGGATCGATCAAAGTATTGGGATGATTACTAATCGCAATGGCAGCTTCTTTAAACCGAAGATGCTCTTTCCCAATCACAGTAGTTTTGGGATAGAATATCCGCAGCACTACTTGTACCAAAAACTTTAAGAACCGATATACCAAGGACATGAATGGACCCGAACTCATACTGTAAAGTTCAATAAATAGTCTTTGATCAATTGATCAAATTTATCACCTTCATCAAAGTGGAATTTTACTTCGACTGGTAGGGCAAAGATAGGAACTTGATTTTCTATCAGGTATTCTGCGTGCAATTCCAGTCGCATCGCATCTTTTTCTGTCGTCAAGACCATTACCTTTTCTACATCACTCATTCGCTCAAAGGATCCTCTTAAATTCGATACATCGAACTTACTGAAATAGTGATGATCCTCATATTCTAGCAATCGAACCTTACCGACTTTATCGTTCAGGTAGCTGACCAGGTAATCCGTTCTAGCTATCGCACAGATCAACAAAACCTCAACATCCGGTTCTAATACTGCGGTTATGCTAGGATCAAAAATATAATAGGGAGCCCCATAGTCATAATAGGAAAAAAAGACCTGCTGATGAGGCAGTGGATCAATTTCCTTAAGAAATTGTTGTCGATCCGCTTCCGTGACTATCGTGGGACACTTGGATACGATGACCACATCAGCTCTTTGATAGGCTGATCGCCACTCCCTTAATCTCCCAGAGGGTAATAAGTAATCTCGAGTAAAAGGACGATCAAACTCTGTCAGCAAGATATTTAGCCCAGGCTTGACCGAGCGGTGTTGAAAAGCATCATCCAATAATACTACCTGCGTAGCAGGGTGGTCTTGTACAATCTTCGGGATCCCGAAAGTGCGACTTTCAGATACCGTCACCAAGACCTCCGGAAACTTTCGTTTGAACTGCAAAGGTTCATCGCCGACATGTTCAGCCGTCATTTGTGGAGCTACTTCAATGTAGCCTCTGGTTTTCCGGCTGTAGCCGCGACTGAGGGTAGATAAATTCAAATAATCCTTCTGCAAGCGGATTAGATATTCAATATGAGGCGTCTTACCCGCACCACCTACCGATAAATTGCCAACGGATATCACAGGGATATTGAAAGTCACGCCTTTCAGCAAGCCTTTACGGTAAAAGAAATTGCGTAAACTCACTCCCAGGCCATAGAGCAAAGCAAACGGAGCCAGCAACAATTTGATAAGTGGATTTGAGATCATATATGCATGAATATTGCGGAAGCAGCTGGAATTGTTGGTATCGGTAGTACTGCTGCCAAACCAAAAATACTAGCCTTTGCAAATAATTAACAACATTATACCAAACGATTTTACGAGCCTAATCGTTCTATAAAGAGTCCGTTTAGCCATACAGAGAAGCAAATAGAACGTTAAATACTGACTTGGGCACACCTTTTGGCTGTTAAAAGTGCATCATGTGATTAGAGGATATCGTATTTTAGTGGTAAATTATTATATTTTATTGTAGCAGCTCCATGATATGAGGCGGACATGGATTTAGCGGGGGCTCAATAGCATAACGTAAATCCTTCTCCGACAATTTCTCGTAGTCAGAGAACTGCGTAAATAAAAAGTATATGAAGTGGTCATTTGCAGTATTATTGGTTTTGTTTGGCCTAGCGAATCTTCAAGGACAGGAGGATGGCTATGCGCTAGTTAATGGTAAGTACTTTCCTTACACCATTGATGAATGTGGGGATACCTTAATTCTAGCCAGTCTAGGCGGTGTTTCTATTTCAGCGCCCCGTACCTTTACTAATGCAGAGGATCAAAAAAGATATCGTCGCTATCGTCGTTACGCCTTGAAAGTGTATCCCTATGCTGTAGAAGCGATCAAGATTTTCCGAGAAATGGAAGAAGTGACCAATGATATGAAAAGGCGCGATCGCAAGAAACATATTCGTCGTCTCCACAAACAGTTGAAAAAGGAGTTTACCGACCCTTTGAAGAAGTTGACCAAGACGCAAGGTATGATTCTGATGAAAATGATCGAGAAAGAATTAGATAAGTCTATGTTCAAACTGATCAAGGACCTTAGGGGAGGCTGGAACGCAAACTATTGGAGTGCCGCAGCAGGTATGTTTGGACATAAACTCAAAAAAGGGTACATACCCGGACAAGATCCTGTCTTAGATGCTGTGCTCAACGATCTGGACATTTCTTATCAAATCAGCAGGAATTAGCGCCTACTTCATCTAAGATTCTCCAACCGAAGGCCTTCGGGCCTTTTTTTATGGCAATACTTTAAAGTCAATATGGTAGTGATCATCATGGCGAATAATCACTCTATTTTTGGTAAAAGGTAAAGATCGTAGTTCTTTCCCCATCGATGTTGCTAATAATTTCGGCCGTAAAACTGGATCAAAGATCACTTTTTGAATCCGTAAACCGTTGGCCTTGGCAGCTCGTTTTACCGCCAATAAATGAATTGCCATGGTCTCATAGTCGACCTCTAAATTCCCTTTCTTTCCTTTATCATCGAATTCGTGAGCATATCCCCAAAGGTTGAACAAGTGATGCCGCTGGTAAGGCCGATCCTTCTTGAGTAAAGGCGTCATGAAATCCACACTTAGTCCATTTTGATGCGTCCGATGTGGAATGAAAGCTCCGCCATGCTTTCTGCCGGTCTCTCCTAAAATAAAATGTGTAGAAGGTGCCGTCTCCCGGCAAATCTCATAGGCATCCAATACGGTCGTTTTGACTTTATCGTGCACAAAAGTGCGCCCCGAAAGGTATCCTCCAAAAGAATAGGTGGTAAAATTAGCCCCGCGATAAGGGATTCGTTTTGCATTGACAATGCTCCCCTTTCCTACTCTCCCTGTAGACTGGCTGGGGAGATTCCCTTCAAAAAGCAGCAGAATTCCCGGGAAAATATACAGCAAGAGAAGAATCCCAGTAAAGGTGCCCAATACATACTTCCAATAGGGTTTCCCTAAAAGATATAGCGCCCGAATACCAAATCCCAAGAGTAGCCAATATGGAAAAACAAGGGCATGTCGCATGGTGTTAGTTAAAACACCTCCAAAGGGATAAAGGAGGCCTTTGCGAAGTATCCCAACAATTCTAGGTGCATCATGTTCAGCGTACTTGACCAGGCCTGGCTTAGCAGTGACCCATTCTGATATAGGCCAAAGGCTGATATAGATCAGCGTTACCAAAACAGCAAATATATATGGAAAAGGATGTCGGAAAACGGATCGCCAAGTCATGAATGGGGTTTAGATGGCCAGATACTGAGTCGCCTGCTTAGAACGGTACTTACGGATCTAATAGTCTTACCTTCGAAAAATCATTTGTAGTAGACCGTTCCGCTCGACTATAAAAATAAAGCCGGTGTAAAGGGCCAAGATTCCTGTATTTACTAATAAACGGAAGGGAAGGTTTTCCAAGGC
>JAHQWA010000568.1 GCA_019634045.1 Saprospiraceae bacterium | reverse complement strand
CCTGGGGGGAGCAGTGGCGGAGCGGCTGATTGGAATGTATATCTGTCCTACCTTATATTGCCAGTATCCTTTAAGGTCAATGGTATCCTCTTCTGTAAAAATGCAGTAGGGCTTATCGGGAACAAAGCCACCTTTTCCTCTATTATTCCTGACTCGGACAACAAAGGTATTTTTACCTTCCTCCAATAAACCGGCCCGCACCTTGTATCTCCGTTGTGGGTATTGATAGGTTGTTCTGCCCACCTGTTCACCATTGATATACAATTGGTCTGCATCTACTATCCTTCCCAGAAATACCTTAGCCGCTTGTCCAGCCATGGAACGCGGAAGGTCAATTTCTTTGCGATACCAAACCACTCCGTTCAATTCCCTGATCCCTTGATCTTCCCAATAACCCGGGATATTGATTCTTCTCCAGTTTTTGGGTGTAAAAGATCGAGAATACCAAGGTTCGGGCCCCGTCAAGCCCTTGTCCTGAGGCGGGGAACTAGCTGAATTTGAGGCATTGGACCGACGGCTCATTCGGCTGTTCACATAGGCCGTGTCTTTATTCTGCGTAATGCGTTTTAGATGATCGGGAAAAGCTGCAAATCCATCTTCACTCATCCATGCTTCAATGGGCGTTCCGCCAACGCTGGCATTGATCAAGCCGATAGGAACCTGATACTTTTCGTACAGTTTCAAAGCAAAAAAATAGGCCACTGCCGAGAAGGGGCGAACATTGTCGGAAAGGGCAGCTTGCCAAGTCCCCCCCTGCAGGTCTTCTCTCGGCCCCTGCAAGCTCGTTTGAGTGGGTACTTTATAATGTCTAATAGCGGGGTAGTTAGCCTCTGCAATATCTTTGGCGTAGGTAACATCGTGAATATTCAATTGATGAACCATATTGGATTGTCCAGCGCAGAGCCAGAGGTCGCCTATAAGTATTTCTTTTATTTGAATATCGTTCTTACCAGAGATGTCCATGGTGTAGGGCCCACCCGCCTCCATTGCTGGGATCGAAACTTTCCAATGCCCTTCAGCAGAAGCAGTAGCGCTATACTTTTTATCAGCGAACGCTAGCTCTATTTTCTCGCCAGCCGATGCCCAGCCCCAGACCTTGATGGTGGCATGACGTTGTAAAATCATACTATCCTGAAATACCTGCGGGAGACGGATCTGGGCGTTACCCATAGTGAGGGTCAGCAGGGAGAAAATTAGTAATACTGCGGCGCTAAGGTTTTTCATGTTGTTTGCTTTGATCATGAAAAGAAAAGCACAATTATTTAGAAAAACAATTCCTTTAGCAATCGATTGCTTTAGAAGTAACTGGAACACCCTATAAACAAAGCACTAAAGAGGACTCCATTTCGCCTCTAAAATGAGCCACTCAGTCCAGCTTAATTACTTTTTTCATGCTTGATCTATCTTGATCAACTACGTGCAGGAAATAAATACCCGGCACGTAAGGCGTCATATCCAAATTTAGATGCTGATGATAGATCTCATGTGTAGATAGTAATTTACCTTCGCTATTGTACAGTTGGATGAAGACTTTGGAATTGGAGGTTTCCAAATGTAAAAGGTCAGTGACCGGATTGGGGTAAACCTTTAGTTCAGCCTGCCCCAATAATTGAGTTGCGGTAACTTCGCAATTCGAAGCGGAGGAACCTTCATCGAATAAATCGCTTCCAGCGTTTGTTATCCAAATCTTATCAAGCCTAGCTCCATCTTCTCGAAAACCAATGGTCAAAGTATGTGATCCCTCATTGAGTGGGTAGGTCGAAGGGAAGTTGGTCCAGGTCCAAGCGGTGGAGGGCTGAATATTATTCCATCGCGCGAAGGGTCCACTGTCCATTTTTAACCAAAACGAGTCATCATTCGCAGTTGGGCAAATAATCCGCGTGTATAGCGTGTAGGTTCCGCTATTACTGACGTCAAACTCGTAGGTCAATAGACCTGCTACATCGGATGGTGCAGCTTCAAAGCTATTATTATCAGGCTGAATCGTTACATACTCCCCCATCGAAGCATTGTCATCCTGTTCGATATTCCATAATGAGCCTACGTTTCCACATTCGGATTCCAGCCAAATACCTGTATCTGATATTACTTGAATAACTACCTCATCTGTAACAACGTTTCCCTGACTATCGGTAATGGTTAGCAAAATTTTGTGTACCCCAAGTGGAAGTTCGACAGTGGGATTAACTCCCGTGGCAATCACTTCTCCATCAATCGTCCAAACATAGGTGGCAATCATATTTTGGGGATCTTGGCTTCCAGAGGCATCCAAGATCACTTCCTCAAAACCATCACTATCACTATCCCTGATCGTCTGATCCAAGCCCGCAAAAGCGCTTAAAGTCGGGGTTTTGCTTATCCTTAGCAAGCGCAAGTTTCTTGCTCCTATGTGTGCATTGGTAGCATTGGTCAGGCGGAAAGCTACCAGCTCATCATGCTCTGAAGCTCCAAGGAGATCTAATACTATCTGCTTTTTTGTTTCTCCAACTTGGAAGGTTACAGAAGTATTCAGGAATTCGAAATCCTCTCCTTCAACAGCATCCCCAGCTACCGGTATGATTTCAACAGATACTACTGTTGAAGCAGGTTTGCTCAGCTGGACGCTCAGTTGAACTTGTGTACTTCTTTCTCCTCTTGTAATGGGCTGCCCAAACTGTAAGTTTACTTCTCCCAGGACCAAAGCTGGGTCCCAGCCTACTGCAGTTTTGGGATACGTAGCATAAGCCCCCAAGTCTAGCCCATTGTCTCCTGCATTTTTAGCTGGGCTAGATACTTGTAGCCTAAAGTCTTCTGCGCCATTGAGCAACTGCATGAACAAGGGATTCTCAGAAAGTCCATTTGTTTCGCCTATCCCTTCTTGAAAATCCTGTACAGATACAGAATTATTTCGAAATTCGATGGAGTGTGTATTCCCGGCGGAGTACCAGAGGTTATTCTTGAAAATATGCGGGGCATTTGAGTAGGCTTCATCCGTGAACACTAGATCGTACTCTTGGTTATTGAAGGAAATATTGTTTCGGAACTCATCTCTCTCCGATTTGTGGATCTTAAACCCTACTTTATTCCTGTAGCTAACATTATTGATATAGCGAGCATCCTTGGTCCAGCCTGTAGTTGGGAAATAAGAAGACTTGAATCCATCCGTCATGTTGATGCTGATGTTTTCCTGAATGACATTAAAGGCACAACGAGACTCGTTGAAAACCGTACCGCTACCCCCATCTCCATAGTTTCTTAGTACCACATTGTGACTCCCATCCCGATCTAACCAAATATGATGGATAACATCTTTAGCATAATTGAAGGCTATCACATTGTTGCCTACGGACATGTCTTGTACATCAATGGCACGAGAGAATAGGTTACTTCCTCCCCAACTCCTCAGTTTCCCTTTAAATCTCAAGAAGGTGTTATTGGATACTAAGTTGTGATGGGAATTCTGGGAGTTGACGTTGACACCATCTCCGAAGATGTTATCAAAATAGTTGTTGTATACCACACTTCTGGTACAGTTGAATAAAGCCACTACTTGATTTCCATCCCAGGCTTCTACTTGATCATTTCCCAGGTTTTGGAAGCGATTATTGATGACCACATTTCCTTCTCCCGATCGAATGTAAATACTAGCTTTACCATACCTGAAACCAATAAAGTGAAAACCTTCTATCCAGATATAATTTCTATTGCTTAATTGGAAAACCGATGTCTCATCAGCTATAGAAGTCCCAGGATGCCTCAGGATGACGTCCCCCGTACCAGGGTTTGGTTTGAAGACAATCATTGCTACTTCGGTGCCGGAATTAGCCGGGACGATATTGTTTTCCCAATAGGTACCGCCCGAGACAAGTACAATATCACCAGGATTGACCACAGATGCGGCTTTTCCGATGGACCTAAAAGGTTGGTTAAGGGATCCGCTTCCGTTGTCGGTACCCGAGTTTGATACATAATAGGTAATAGCTGTAGTACGGTTGATTGCAAGGCTAAGCAAGCAGATGGTAATAGCACAAGAAAGGTAACTGCTATACTTGATCTTAGTCATCATTTCGTTTTGTTTTGTTCTCGTCTGAATCAAGGCTAGGGTTCCATGAAAAACCTCTATCTCATGAGTTTACTTTCAGGCGGCCCCAAGTAACTTGTCTTAAGGCCGCCAGCGTCGATCACAAATTTCTGAAAGACCAGTCCGGGATCAATCATCCAAAGCTTGAGTGTGTGTTTGCCGGGTTTAAGGCCCTTGTGTAAAGACTGCTTCTTTCGGATATGATCGGTCACAGAATTATTCCACCAGGCCGGGTATGCCCAGTCTGGCTTAAGATCTCCTTCATGCATGTTGATCATTTGAGGTGCTTCACCGTCGACAGCAATCGCGTACTTTAATCCTTCGTTCTTTTGATAATTAAGGGTAGGTGAGAGATAGGTTTCTACTTTTAAGTCTCCACCTTCAAAGAGCGTAAATTCGTATTCAAGATAGGGGGCGGTTTCTAGCCGTAGCTGTCTTTCGGCATTTGCGGGTTCGACGGTCATGGCAGAATGTGTACGGCCCAAGTTCGGTACTTTAATCCATTGAATTTCCTTTGCATCAAACTTATTGGTGTAATTGGAGGCCTCCATGGATATGACGCCATTGTTTTCAACAAACCCAGCTGCGGTTGAAAGATCATTGCGGATCGGTACTTTAATGGTAAACTCCTGCCCTGCCCCAGCGATTACAATTTCTCCTTCATGGCGCCCTTTCGGCGCTTGTTTCCAGTCTATATGGACCTCAATCTTTTCATCATATTGAATCTTTCCTGCTAAGGCGGGCAGTTTAATCCATTGGTTTTTAGGGGTTATGGTGTAGCTTAATTCTTCTGACCCTCTGTTAAATACTTCCAGATAGTAAGTTTGATCGTTGATGGGGTCGAAGGAAGGAAAGCTGTGGCTATACAGTCCTCCTGGGGTTCTTTTTGAGCGACTGGTACCGTGTTCCACGACATACCCTAGTCTGGCTCCTTGGGGTAGCTGGATATAGGATACCTCAGGCATTTTATTCACGGGTGGGTTGCTCCAACTGGTATAGCCAATATGCGTCTGTGACATCATGTGATTCCATTTTCCTTCAGCCAAGGTTTCATGGTAGTATCGGGCTAGTTCAGCATCCTTAAAAAACTTCTTTTTCACCTCATCTGCATACTTGTTAGCTGAAGCTCTCTGTTGATTGACGTACAATTTATTTTTACCGGCTGTCACATACATTTCATTTAGGTTCTTGGCTACCTCGATCGGGTAAAGTACCAATTGATAATAGGCGGCTTGTGCGCTGTGAGGCAACTTATCGTAGACCTCTTTAGCAGCTTCATATAGCTGGCCATACTCCTGGATTATTCGATCTGCCTCCCGGTAGTTTTCTAGGCTATAGGTATCTGGTTTCAGCATCTCTGGGGTACGCCGAGCACTATACTTTGCCGTAAGCGCTAGGATTTGGGCAATTTCTGGGGCATCAGAAGCCCCAAATTGCTGGCGAGCCCAGGCCAGATAATAGCTAGGGAGATCTTTCGATTCTATCCCTTCTGCATCCCAAGCAAAGTCTAGAAAAAAACTGATGGGTAATTCCATCGGTTTGATATCCCCGACATTTACCAACCAAAGGTCCTGTACACCCCATTGATAGGCCAGATTCATCTGCTCCCAAACTCTTTCAATTTGGGTAACATTGATCCATCTATAGGACACCGGTCCCCCTACAAAATCAAAATGATAGTAAATCCCATATCCTCCTTTGTGATCCAAATCTTCCTTTTTTGGCAGGATGCGGATGTTTCCCCAATTGTCGTCGCAGAATAACAACAGTACATCCTCATCTATGCGCATGCCTTTGTCGTAATAGTCCTGCATTTCTTTGTATAAGGCCCAAACCTGTGGAGTCTCTGCGGCAGGTTTTTTAGTGACCTCAGCGATGATGGCTCGTTGGTCAGCAATGATCGTCTTCATAAGATCGATGGCCGTTTCTTCACTCATAGCCGCATCACCATCCCCACGCATCCCTAAACTGACCACACTTTCGTAGTCTCCCATTCGCTCAATCCCCTCTCGCCAAAATGTCCGCAGTTTTTCTCTATTGGTTTCGTAGTTCCATGCTCCCCCCTTTGATCTCCCCCATTCTTCGTGATAACGCATCATTGGCTCATGATGTGTAGTGGAGATAACGATTCCATACTCGTCGGCCAAACGTAAATTATCAGGATCATCGGTAGCAAATACACTGGGCTTCCACATGGCTGGCCATAAATAGTTCGCCTTATGGCGTAGGATCAATTCAAAGACTTTCTCGTAGAAGTGATGATTAAATCCTCCGAATTTCTCCACGGCCCAGTTTCGGAGTGCCGGTGCTTCGTCATTAATGAAGATGCCGCGATATTTCACCTTGGGTTCTCCCCGAGTGTGTACTCCCGGTTTTACAAATACATTTTTTCGAACTTTTACAGGCACATCAGCCCACCAGTACCAAGGTGATACGCCCATTTGTTGCGAAAGCTCGAACATGCCAAAAATTGTCCCTCTCTTATCACTCCCCACGATAACTAAAGCTTCTTTAATCCCCCGCATCGGTTGCTTTACCGAAAGGATAAAAAACTGCTCCCACTTACCTTTTAGCCCTTGCACCTTGATCTTTCCTGTCTTTACCAATCGATCAATAAGCTTGCTTTTACCCAGCGTACCGATGATAATCACTTGATCTCCTTTGTATTTCTCCCCCAACACCACCTGGCTTTCTCGGCCAGCAACGCTGCTGAGGTCCTGCCTGAACAATTCCGCCATTTTCAAAACCCCAGGATAATCGGATTCACTAAGCAATAGGTCACTCGGAGCACCATTCTGGACAAGGGCAAATTGGCCTTCCTTTACCTGTTTAGTCAAAAATGATGATTCCTCAAAAGGGTCCTCATTGGCGAGCAGATGGATCCGATCTAGAGGGTCAATCCCATTGGCCTGACCTGGAAGTATCTCAGATAGCAAAAGGGCATAAAAGCACATGCATATTTTCAAAATGCTTTGCCTTGAGCCGGAAGGAAATCTTGCTGCGAACTTCATTTTATTGTTATTTTTTTACCCGCTATTGTCTACTATCTAAGCTATTGCTGTATTGTCATCTTCCTAGTTACTGTAGATTCACCCTGTTGTAAGGTATAGAGGTAGGTTCCTGATGGTAGTCCACTGGTCTCCCATGACAATTCGTAGTCACCGGGTAATTGATAGTGATCTACCAAGGTTTCTATCTCTTGACCGAATAAACTGAAGATCTTTAATTGGGTATAGCCCGATTCCTCTAGTCGGTAACCAATAGCAGTGGTTGTACTGAAGGGGTTGGGTTGGTTTTGCCAGAGCCTAAGCTTCAGATTCTTGCTGTGTCCTAAGTCCTCGGTGGAGCTAGGGGTTTCGCAATTCGTGGCCTCACCACCGGAGCCAATCGGTTTATCTGAGGAATTCGAAATGTATAACTTATCCAGCAAAGCACCATCCTCGCGGTACCCGATGGTCAACCTATGATCCCCATCTGCCAAATCATAGGTGGTCAATTCTATCCACTCCCAGCCATCATTTTTCAGCCCGTTAAACAACATAAATTCTCCATTATCCATCTTGATCCAAAAGGAATCATCGTCGAAACTTGGGCAATTTAGGCGGGCATGTAAGGTATAGTTGTCATTACCCTTCACAGAAAAGGGAAGCACAATTTGTCCTTCGCTACCAGCGGGGGGCTCTTGGATGCTTTCCGTCCCGGGTTTAACTGTCAAGTAAAACCCATTGGAAGCGGCAGTTGATTCGACTAGCTCCCAGTCTTGTCCGACAGTCCCGCATTCCGGCTCCAACCAGATATCCGAAAATTCAAAATCGCTTCCCAATACGGTAATGTTCACCTCATCGGTATCGAATGCTCCTTCATCGTCAACTACAGTAAGCGTAATGATATGCTCACCTACGGGCAGCGCTACCTCAGGGCTTGCTCCAGTCGCAATTTGAGTAGTTCCCGTACTCCATACATAAGATTCAATAACTCCATCTGCATCCACACTACCCATACTCTCTAGCAGAACAGTCTCACTCCCATCTCCATCCTCATCCCTGGCCGTTTTATCCTTTCCAGCAAAGGCAAATGGCCGCTGATTATTAGAAATTCCATCCGTGCGAGTGTCCATATTTTCGATAACGAT
>JAHQWA010000567.1 GCA_019634045.1 Saprospiraceae bacterium | reverse complement strand
TTGGGCAGAGGGGCCAGACTTGGCAGTAGCAGCTTCCGGAAGTGATTTGTTTTCCTTGGCATGCAATAAAACAGCGATGGTCTGCAAGGTTTTACCCAAACCCATATCATCTGCTAGGCAAGCCCCCAATTCATTGTGGTATAGGTTGACCAACCATTGCACACCCGCTAACTGGTAGGGCCGGAGCTCCGCCTTTAGTAGGGGAGAGGGCCGGAAATTCTCATCTACTTTCTCATCAATCTGAGGCGCTTGATCTTCTATTTCTTCTAGAAGCGTAAACTGACTCTTGGTTAGCCTAACTTTCCCTTCTTTTGTATTGGCAAATTTAGCCAGGTCTTTGTATTTATTCAGCCATTCTTCGGGGATTAGGAAGTAGGTCCCATCCGGCAAGGGATAAAAACGGTTCTCTTCTTTAATGTAAGGGATCAATTTCTTGAAGGGAATCCGAAATTCCCCCGCTTGCACCTCTCCATGAATATCAAACCAGTCGTTTTCTTGAGTTGAGACCAAGTCCAAGTGTGGTGGCGCCAGTTGGATTCTCTTACCATCAATTTCTGGTAAAATGAGGCGAAAACCCGCTTTTTCAATCTTCTTTCGTTGCTTACCTAGCCATTCGATCAACGCATAAGGGGCATCGTCGATATCATCCACAAAAAGGTAGTTGCTTTCATCCTGTACTTTAATGCCGAATTTGGCCAGCCGATCCATATAGGCCTTTTCCTCCTCAAACTTTCGCTGCACACGTATAATCTGCACCTCAGAACCAATCTTCAGGCTCGTCTTTTGTGTGGTCTTTTCTCGCCAGTGGAAGAAAGTCCCTGGATAGCACATCCGAACATTGATCACCCATTGATTGCTGAAAATGTGCTTAACAACCTCCAACTCGCAGCCCTCTAAATCATTCAGCTGAAGGACCGAAAACCCCTCTGCTTCGATGTCCACTTTGGCAGCTACCTTGACGATGAACTTCTGGAAGTAAACATTGACCGAGGAGGCGGGAATGGTGACTTCGTCCTTAAATCGAAAAGGCTTCACCATATTGCCGTTGATATGCTGAATGCGATAGAGTTGGTAATCGGCGAATACCCAGGCAGGCTTGTTGGTGATGGGAAGGATGTCCTTTTCTTTGATATTAATGAGCTGTTCGCCATCCTTTAATTTTAGCTGATAGAGAACCTCTTTTTCCGTTTTCGTAAAATGCAATTTTGGTACCAGTGCATTTTTGGCGGGCTTCAGAACGAAATCCTTGACCAATACTTTGCGCTCAACATTCCAGCTGATAGGCAATCCCTCTCGCGTCAATATGGTCAACCACTCATCCAATTTTCGGTGAATAAAAGAAATGATATTGGGTTTGATTTCCTTATTTTCCAATAACTCCTCCAGCGTTCTGACCTTCCTTTTATTGTTGCTAAATTTTTTGGCTAAATGGTTTGGAGAAAGAAGATCCTGCAGGCCGAATAACTTCTGGCGAATGGGGGTGAGTTCCAACTTGTAGGACCCGATGGTATCCGGTATAGCTTTTTGCTGAAGATGGGCCAAGAGGCCGGCTCTATCCTTTTTTGCAACATAGGAATTGGGTAGAAACAAACCCTCCTGAAAAGGGTAAAGATTGTAGACAATTTCAAATGAAGAACCTGTTTTAGGAAAGGAAGGTGTTGACATCTTTATGCAAATTTGGGGTCGCAATGATACTAATAAATGAATAAATTTCACGGTTTGAATTAGGTCTATTATTTTTGATCGCTATATTCATGGAAACTACACGATTAAGATAACCCTATGATCACCTACCTACCCAATATTGCCGATCATATCCTGTTCTTGCTCCTAGGGATAATTATGCCCTTTCGGTCTATCCAGGCTCAAAAGCAGATCAAGCAATTGGAGTATAATACTTCCACTAAGATTCAGATGTATTGGATCAATGGCTTTGGTCTATGGGCTATGGCGGTGATCGTATTACTAGTCTGGTATTTTTCCGATCGACTGGTCGTGGACCTAGGGTTGGGGTGGCCCCCGCCATCTTTGGATCGTGTTGCCGGTATTTTAGTAGCCGTGTTTATTCTACTCTACCTGCTAGATGTAGGCTCGGAGCTAGCGACGCCAGCCTTACGAGAAAAGACCTTTCAAAGATGGGTTAGTGACATGCCCTTTCTGCCCGCTAAGGACGTGGAATGGCTACATTTCAATTTCTTAAGTCTTAGCGCCGGG
Organism: Saprospiraceae bacterium; assembly: GCA_019634045.1. GTDB lineage: Bacteria > Bacteroidota > Bacteroidia > Chitinophagales > Saprospiraceae > DT-111. Next base: position 4,724 of record JAHQWA010000567.1, on the reverse strand, counting down.
ATTTGTGAAGAGATTGTTTTTCGGGGCTTTTTCATTACTTACCTCTATTCGCTATTACAATTCCTGCCCTTGCCAACGGCACAAACATTGGCCATTTTATTCCCTGCGATTATCTTTGGCTTTGTCCATTACTATCAAGGTTGGAAAGCGATGTTGAAGATCAGTCTGATGGCGATTTTGTTCGGTTATGTCTTTGTTTTAACCGGTTCTTTGTGGTTGTTAATCCTGCTACATTTTCTGGTGGATCTTCTGGGTGGGAGTTTCAGTTGGTGGTTACATCAGCGGTATGGACCTGTGCTATCGGAAGAGGAGTAATGATTTAGCCATCATCCAAAGTTTCCTGAATACATTACTACGAAAATCCTAAGGTAACCACGGTACTTAGCTATTTCAAATGTAATTTTTCGATTAGTACTTGAACTATTTCAGGGATAGTTGACCTATCAGTTTTTATTATCTCAACATTCGTTCGCTTTGCTTCTCTTCTCAGATAGCTCAACCAGCCAACCATATTTGAATGAAATAATTCTGGTTGACCTCTTTCAATTAAGCGATGCTTCATAGTTTCCTCACTGCAATCGAATAGAAGTATACTGTAGTCCTGGTAACTATTCTTGTTGAATCCTTCTTGATAAAATTTTATTTCAGTTGATCCTTCGAATAGAATATGCGCATTATCGTTTCTGGCTATGTTGACAAGTGTATCTATCCATTCTATCGTGGCGTCTTGTTGCCATTTTTTTGCATCCTCTAATTCATCCCAATTTGGCAATTCCATGTCATCAAAATGAAAGACCTTCACACTTTCGTTGTCTGATACTATTTTCGATAATTCTTTTAGTATCGTAGTCTTTCCAACTCCGGATGCTCCTGTAATTGCAATTATCATACTGAGAATCTTATGTGATGATTGGGGCTAATTTCTGGAATATTTAGCCCTGCTGATATTTTTTCTTACAATTCTAGTTGGACAAACCAATAGCTAGCCTAGTGATGAAAAAGCCCCTCAATCTTATCCGCTAAGGCTTTGGCATGCCCCGGTTCTGATTCAAAAGACCAGCCTGCAATGTGAGGACTGAGGACAACATTTCCTGCCTCTTTTAAGTACTGAAAAGGAGCAGGGAGTTTCAATGGGTCTAGATGCACAAAGGACATATCTTCATATTCCAACACATCTAAGGCAGCGCCTAGCACCTTTCCCGCTTTTAGTTCCTCTACTAAGTCTGCCGTGTTTAATACCAGTCCTCTCGCCGTGTTTATAATGAAGATGGGCTTTGCGAAAGCCTGTAGGAATTCACGGTCTACGAAATAGCGATTCTCAGGCAGGTACGGGATGTGTAAACTTACCACATCGGCTTCTGCTTGTAGAGTTGGCAGGTCAACGGCAGTGGCGTGCTCATCTCCATAATCCGACTTGAATTTATCGTAGGCAATCACTTTGACCCCAAAGCCTTGCAAGCGTTGCGCAAAGGCGGTTCCCATGTTGCCATAGCCAATGATGCCAACCGTCTTTCCTTTCAGCTCCACGCCGCGATTCCCTTCCCGAATCCACTGGCCATTTCTTACTTCGTGATCTGCTCGGGCCAGATTATTCATCAGCATCAAGAGTAAGCCGATCGTATGCTCACCTACGGTATCCCGACTTCCTTCCGGAGAGGGGAGTACGTGGATTCCTCTGCTGGCTGCATATTCTAGATCGATATGCTCTAGACCTACACCGGATCGAGCAATGAACTGCAATTGGGTAGCCTGAGATAGGAAGGCTTCGTCCATTTTGACTCTACTCCGAATAACCAAGCCAAAGGCATCTGCTACCAAGGGAAGCAATTCTTCGCGACTACTTTCGGAATGATCCAAGCAATTGTATCCTAAGGCCATCAATTTCTCCCAAAGGATTGGAGCCGTCTGATCTACGAAAATGACTTTCTTTTTCTGCATATCGGTATTTTTCAAGCTATATAGCGTGCCAAAACTAGTGAAAGACGGTTAGAATTCTTCTAAGCAAGTCCGCTATTTTTCTGCATTTATCTTATGGGAGTTATTTGTAATATTTCTTGAAATTCTTGAATGGGAAAGCAATAAATTTGATTCCATTGCTGTTTATTTCCATGAGAGCAAAGTTGTGTTGTTTTGCAGCATCTAGATTCCAGCTTTGCTCCAATTCCAACCACTAATCCTCAGTATTTACCCACCCCAGTAAGCCACTCAAGACAGATGAAGGAAAATGGGTTTCACTTTTGCGGAAACCTATAGCTACCCAACCTAATCGCTCAACGCACTTTTGTAGTAACCCCAAGTTGACACAAAGAACAATTTTCCATTTTCCCTATGTAACAAATCATGAAATGATGAACAGCCTAAAACTCGCACACCTTATTGTAGGGTGTCTCCTTTACCTTTCTTCGTATTCCCAAAACAGTTTTGTACAGATTATGGATCAGGTGGAAACCTGGGAAAATAGCAGTGTTGCTGATTGTCCTGATCAAGGCTTCGTGGTGGCGAATGACTTGGCTCGCCCTTTTACAGATGGAGCTAAGCATAGCTTTTTTATGGTTAAATATGATTCTTGCGCTCAGGTGGAATGGTCTCGCTTGTTCGAGAGTGACAATTTTGGATTGTTCCTGCAAGACGTAGCCGTCGGACCGGATGGCGGTATCTATGCGACCGGGGCGACCGGTCTTCAAGACATATTCTTGCTGAAAGTAGATGTGACTGGTGAGATTCTGTGGTTGAATGCTTACCATACCTCCGACTATGATCGATGTTATTCTATTGATATCCTAGAAGACCAAGTACTCCTATTTGGTAACTTCTTGGACAACATTGAAAGCCGTAATTATAACTTGGTCACTGACTTAGATGGGGGCGTGCGTTGGGCTCGGCGTTATGCGGAACAAGAGGGGGATGGCGGCGCGGCTTTTGGTGCCGATGGTAGCATTATTTGCCGAAATGGAAATAGTTTGTATGAATTAGACCCTAACGGAAACCCGCTCTGGGCGAATCAATATTCGGATGCTGAGATCAGTTCTCAGCCGATTGCTATGGAAGGAGGATATGCGGTGAGCTTTACGGCTCCCGAAGCCCAGCAACAGTTTGTAGCAATGATTGGGGCAGCAGGTGTCATCCAATGGCAATCCGAAGCTTTGCCAGCTGCCTATGAATTGTCTGACTTAGCAGCAACAATGGATGGGGAAATTGCTTTTGCGAACACCTATTCTGCTACGGAAGGGGAAGTATCTACCTCTATGCCGATGATTACGCTTTTGTCGGACAAGGGCCAGGTGACCGCTCAGTACCAATTTGAACTAAGTGAGTTTGGTCGTTTCATCGATCCTTCCTGTACAGTTAATGATGAAAATGGAATTACGCTGAAGGGAAAATATGAGAATGAATTTTCCTACGATTATGTATTGCGGATCACGCCGGATACGGCACTAGGTTGTGTAGGGGTTCCCTTGGCAGAAACCTTCGAAACGCCTGCCCCCTTAAAACAGGCTCCGGTAAATGTAACGGCTGGTCCTTTGAATTTTGAGCGGGTAGATACTTTTCACATTGCCTATCAAGATATTGAATTGAATCCATGGCCTTATTGTGACAAGACTAGGGGAGAGGAGTTCCTGACCTTAGATTCGCTGGTCGCTTGTGCAGATACATTTTTATTTACTACCGAATTCGAAGAAGCCATTTACGAATGGAGCGATGGATCTTTTGACCCTGATCGCGTGCTACAAGCCCCGGGGAAATACAAAGTCGATGTGATTACCTGCAACAAGACTTACCACTATGATATCAATCTCGACTTAGGCAAATGCCCGTGTCCTATGTTTGTTCCTAATGCCTTCTCTCCCAATGGGGATGGTATTAACGACATATTGGAGCTGCATGCGACTTGTCTTTTCCGTGATTTTGATCTGAAGATTTTTAACCGCTGGGGGGAGATGTTGTATCATATTGCTGGACCGGAGGTGACTTGGGATGGTCGGACTTTGAATGGACAGCCGTTGCCGAACGGCGTTTATGTGTATGCGATAGATTACTCCTGGGAAATTTACCCTGGATTTTTAAGGCAGGAGATGGCGACCGGAACGATATCGATTATACGGTAAAGCCAAATACAAACCCCGAACTCCTAAGGCAGGAATTCGGGGTTTCAAGTTTTACCATGTTGACGGCTCTTCTAATCCACGTTTGGCTGTGGCGTTAATCTTAAATAAGGCCGAACTTCAGTATGTCCTTTAGGAAATTTTTCTGGTATTTCTTCATTTGAAATGGATGGAAGAATTACTACTTCTTGACCATCTTCCCAGTCCGCTGGTGTAGCGACACTGTGGTAAGCTGTCAGCTGTAGAGAATCAATGACTCTAAGGATTTCCTGAAAATTACGACCTGTGGCAGGTGGATAGGTTAAGGTCAATTTAACCTTTTTATCTGGTCCGATCACAAATACCGTGCGGACGGTGGTCTTGGCCGTCATATTTGGATGGATCATATCGTACATCTCTGCTACTTTCCGGTCTTCGTCGGCAACGATTGGGAAGTTCATTGTAACATTTTGCGTGTCTTCAATGTCTTTGATCCATTCTTGATGAGAGTCCAATGGGTCTACGCTGATGGCAATTACTTTAACATTCCTTTTCGCAAATTCTTCTTGCAAAGCTGCCGTGCGACCGAGTTCCGTAGTACAAACAGGGGTGAAATCAGCAGGGTGTGAAAAGAAAAGCCCC
>JAHQWA010000566.1 GCA_019634045.1 Saprospiraceae bacterium | reverse complement strand
ATTGACATTGGCAAAGGAGTTACGCGAGTGGGATCAACCTTATTCTCGTCGTTGGGCTTCTTATTTGGTTCCTTTGGAGGCTGTGGCGGCGGATCATATCCGTACTTGGGCGCCCAATCTGACTTACCCCATTCGTATTGGTGAGCATTCGCAAACGGCCTTTTCGCTTGCGCTATACGAATAGAGGCCCTCTTTTATCTGACCATGACTTCTTCGGATTGGATCCCGAAAAACCCGTGAGCTTCCGTTGGGCACTGGCAGAAACAGCCAGCACGACCATCGGTTTGAATCGGCTGCTATTGGCGGAAGACGTCTTTGAGTTGGATAGTGTTATTGCCGATATCGATGTTATCTTCCTAAACTTCGTATTCGCAGATGTGAAAGGAAATATTGGTCATCGAAGCTCCGGACAAATCCCAATCCGTCGAGGACATCAAGGAGCTGTGGCCAAAGTACCGACCGCAGCGGATGATTGGATTGGTTTTATCCCCAAAGCGGAAATGCCCGGACAAGTAAATCCAAGCAAAAATTGGTTGGGAACCGCTAATCATGACGTTCGTCCTGACAGTTTCCCCTACTATTACTCCTCGCATTTCTCTCCTAACTACCGCTACAAAAGAATTGGCGAGATGCTTACTGAAAAGGAGAAATTTAGCCCTGAGGATCAATGGAAGAATTTAATGGATGTGACCAATCTCCATGCCAAACGCTTTACCCCCATTTTTATACAGGCTTTAGAACAGGACGAAAGCACCAAAGACCTGGCAGCTATACTCAAAGACTGGGATTTCCAGGATAACACTGAGTCACTGAGTGCCGGGGTTTACCATTTGATCCACGAAGACTTGGTTCGCTTAATCTTAGAGGATGACCTTCCAGCGCCCCTTTTTGAAACCCTCCTTGATATGCGCTACTATTGGTTGCAAAGGGTAGATGATTGGATTGCAAAAGGCGATTCACCATGGATTGATAAGCAACAAACACCGGAAAAAGAAACCTTAAATGACTTAATCATAGAAGCCGGCAAGCTTTCCAAGGAACGCCTAACAGAACTCTTAGGAGCTGATCCACAAAAATGGACCTGGGGAGCCTTGCACAAAGTCGTTTTCGTGAGTCCACTCCGTACCAACGGTACGGGTAGAGATTGGGTTGGTGGTGGTGAACATCCTGCCAATGGTTCTGGCGAAACGCTAAATAGAGGCCAATATGTGATGGATCGAGGTCCTTATGAAAGTAAATGGTTCAGTTCTATGCGGATGGTGGCCGATCTTTCTGACAGTGAAAAAATCAGGGCGGTAGTTGCTGGTGGCAATGCCGCTCGTCAGTTCCATTCAGGTCTAACCACTCAATTGGATGCTTGGTTAACGGAAAAACCATTGTTTTGGTGGTTGGATCCAAGCAAAGCAGAGCAGGAGGCTGTACATACGCTGATCCTTAGAAAATAGTGTACTCAAGCCCTAACCAAATCAATGCTACTACGTCTAATCCTATTTCTTAGATAGGGAAACCAAACACTCCATTGAAAGCCCAGTAGTAGCACTATACTAAGGGTCATCATGCCCCAATCCGCATGAAAAGGAATGGCGATATGCAATAGGGTATCACCTAATAGTTTTCCCATTTCAACCGAAATGAAATAGGCTACGGGGATGGCCAAGAGGATTCCCAGTCCATTGAGCAGGACTATTTCCTGCAACAACAGACGGCTTATTTTCGCCGATCCAGTGCCCAGCGCCTTTAGTATACCGATTTCTTTTTGGCGTTCCTGGATATTGATGTTAATCAAAAGGCCGAGGCCCAATAAGCCCATCCCGATGGTCAGTCCACCGATGGCTTTAATAATTAGGAACGTAGGTTGCAGATGGGCGCGTAGCATTTCCAGTTTTTGCCCACTATTGCTACTCCCCAATAAGTGCTTACCCAACGCGGCCTCAATGGCCGCTTGCGTCTGGCCTCCGGATTCAGTTTGCTTATCTTTTAGTGCTATCCAAAGTGCGCTCGTTTCCAGTTCTACTCCTGGCTTAGCATAGGCATACATAGCGGGACCTACCGCCAACTCCTTGAGAATACCCACCAGCAGAAGTGCAGTAGCCTGTCCCCGGCTATCGGTAACATGGAGTACTTGCCCAATCTCGGGATCCCCTAATTCGTGGGCCATACTTTGATTGATCCAAACGCAGTCTTCGCAACTCCTATCTTCACCCCCTTCCACCCAATAGGCTGGATCAATGGTATAATCAAGGGGAACATGCTGCAATCTGACGGCTTTCTTATTGGTTTCTAATTCAGCCTCCACATAGAGTTGTACTTGCCCGATCGTCCAAACTTTGCCCACATTATCGACTGCTGCAATTGCCAAAAGTTGATCCTGTTTTAGCTTATGTACTCGAAAACTAAGCTGATAACTACTGGCTGCAAAATATTGGTCGGTATCGCGGTCTAGAGCGTATTGTAGGTTAATCCCAACAAAAAACAAGGAAAGCCCCAACACCAACAAGGCTAAACTGAGCGCGAGTCGAGTACCATTCCTTAGAAAGGAATTCAAACTATAGCGTACTTGTGTGGAGCGGAATAGCCATTGCAATGCGTACAATCCCTTTTTGGGTACACCAGTAAAAACATTTCGCAAGCCCTGTATGCTACTGGTCGAAATGGCTCTGGCAATGGGTCGCCAACCAACGAACAAAGGTATACAGAGGCAGGTCAAAGCAATAGGCAAGTGCGTGGCTAAGGGTAAAGGCCCAGCTACCGGGTCAAAGTTTTGGGTGAAAGCAATGAAACGGCTAAAGAAGCTTCCGCTCAGGTACCCCAGAGGGAGTCCAAAGATAATCCCGATCAAGCCTGCCAATAACAACAAGGCTTGATATGCCTTTCGAATATCCTTCGTCGCGGCCCCAATGGCCTTCATCAGTGCTACCTCCCTTACTTGAGGAAGCATCCACAGTAACAAAATTAAGGAAAGTAAGGTGATACCAAGGATCGTAAGGATCACTCCCAAGCCCAATTGCAATACCGACACCGCATCCACTACATTCTGATGAGGATGTTCATCCAAGGGTAGAATTTCGATGGATATGGTCCCGCCATCACCAGCAACCTTAGCTTGGATTTGCTGCTCCAATTGCACCAAAGCACTCAGACTCGGTGCATCATCTTTTACGCTTAGCAAGTAATTGGCTTGACCGCGATCTGGCCTTAAGGATCTATAGGTAGATAGTGTCAAGTATCCGTAGACAATGCGATCCATACGAGCAGACGGCAATCGAGGATCATGGGTATAACTTACCAAAGGAAAAACCTTGGTGTCCTGTCCGGGTAGTTCTACCGCCACCTCCTTTCCTGTGCCTAAAAAGCCAGCCGACTTGCGTTCAATCGCAATATCTCCGATTCTTGGCCAATCCTCTCCCTCCAACGTAAAAGTATTCACTTTGAGTTGTGTAAAATCCTCTACCGCAAAAAGTAAAATGGGCATCCAATCCCCCTCTTCATCTTTAACCCGCCCCATAAAACTCTCCCTACGCTCAACAGCCTGAACTTCCGGCATATCGGCAATCTTCTCCATGACTTTCAATTGGTTAGTATCCAATGAAAGAAGCATATGTGCCGGCTGGGTTTGATCAAAGTTTACCCGAAAATCGCGCTCCGTCATCCAATAGCCATAGTACACGGTGCTTACCCCCCAAACCGTAATAATGATCGCCAAGAGAGAAAGGAAAGCTTGCCCTTTGGTCTTTCCTATGTCCTTGCTCAGTTTTTTTAATATTACGCTCATATTAGTCTTAGGTTGAAATGAGCTGACCATCCGCCAGGGTAATGACCTGATCGTAAGCACTTGCTTTAATCGCCTCATGTGTCACCGTGATCAAGGTCTTCCCACCTTGATGGAAAGCCGCAAAGAGTTCTTTAATCTGTTGGCCTGTATTGGTATCGAGATTTCCGGTGGGTTCATCAGCTAGGAGGATGAGGGGATCGTTAGCCATTGCTCGAGCGATGGCAATCCGCTGCTGCTCTCCTCCACTTAGCTCATTCGGAAACTTATTGGCTTTAGTCCCTAATCCTACCTGTTCTAGCAAGGTCATTGCTCTTTCTTTATGCCCCTGCTTTGGCAAGCAGTTCACCAACTCCATGGCAAATAAGATGTTATCTAGTGCGGTCAGGGTAGGAAATAGATGGTAGAATTGAAAAACAATGCCAACGTGCTGCCCCCGCCACAAAGCCAATTCGGCCTCACTGAGTTCCTGTAGGGCGGCCCCGGCAATTTTGACCTCGCCACTATCCGGCCGATCAAGCCCCGCTAATAGATTGAGCAAGGTTGATTTGCCACTCCCTGATTTACCGGTAATCACCACATTCTCTCCTGCTTGAATGCTGAGGTCTAATTGTCGTAAGGCCGGGACAGGGCCAGCCAGGGCTTGATAGGTCTTGTTGACCTTTGCCAAATGCACAAGTGGAGTCATTTTAGTTGTAAAGTTTAGCTTCACAAATGAACGCTACTTTTGAAAATGCGTCTTAACAAATCTTGCGATTCGCTATACAAATCTTGCGGGATTGGGCTTGTCTTCAGGAAGTCCGCTCGATGGGTACGTAGATCTTCCGGTTTAACTTCGGATAAGCATGCGGTTGTGAGGCGGGCAGGAGCTCTTCCATCGCAAAGATGTCCTTGATCTGATACGGGTGTAGATCTAGCCATTCGTTCTTGAATCGAATCATGGTCGCAGCCAGGTTTTCATACGAATCATCCGTTTCAAAAGCAGCATAGCGACCTTCGGGGATACAGAATACGACCGACTTGTCCTGCACCTTCTCTATATCTACTTCCACGCCTGCAAAGTAATTCAAAGTCGTACGTGGCACATGGAATGGGATATGCACATAAGCCCCTAGAAACCTTTCCCGTGCAGACATCATACCTTCGGCCTGTGCCTCAGCTTTGGCAGCTTCGAATTCTCCGTATAGCTGAGAAAAATAGACGTTAGTGTGGCGGTAATAGATCCAAGTTGCCGGGAAATACACGATTTCCACCTTTGGAGAAGTGGTTCCTTTCTGAGTGTCTACCAGCGGTAAGGTATCGGTATTATTCCTGTACTGCGTCGGTGACATTCCGTAGACCTGTTTGAAGGTGCGGGAGAAGGCGGGAAGGGATCTAAAGCCACATTGCAGTGCAATGGCAGTCAAGGACTTATCCGGGTTAACATGCAGCAGGTGACCTGCTTTTTCCAGTCTTATGCGTCGCAGATAAACATCAGGGCTTTCTCCGATCTCCTGGCTAAATAGCCGTTGGAAATGAAAGGGGGATAAGTGAGTAGCCTTGGCTATATCTTCCAACTTAATCTTTTCGTGGTAGTTCCGTTTAATGTATTCTAAAGCAGCCGCTACTCTTTGATCCATATACGCAAAGATCAGTATTAAATCCTTACCCAACAAGCAGCCTAAGGCTGATCATCAACTTGCCACCAACTAGTACAACATTCACCCCTCTAATCGGCCACTTCACTCCTTCAAAGTTTCGCTGGCTCTCCCTAGCCCCTTTCTTTGCACCATCTGATGTAAAAATTATTAACCCACAAAAAATCAAAATCGTGAAAAAATCTATCTTTTACACCTTACCTCTACTATTGGCTTTAGTATTCTCAAGCTGCGCTAAGAACAACGAAGGACCAGCCGCTGATGACGGGCTGTTTGTCACTTGTACCATGAATGGAGAAGAATTCAAAGCAGAAGGGACCTATGCCTATGCCGTGGACTGGGATGACTCCTACAATGTATATGGCTTGACCGTGGATGACATTACCATGTACGTAGCCATTGATCAGGGTATCACAGATGGTACGCACGCTTTCAATGAAGAAACGACTTTCGCCATCATTTCTAGAGAAGGAGGCAAGAGTTATTCAACCTTGTTCGAAGGAGGGGAAGGTCAAGTAACGGTAACGGAAAGAACCGCCACGACTGTAAAGGGTAGCTTTAAATTTACCGCAATCGAAACCAATGATTCCAATGAAAAACTAGTCGTTGAGAATGGCAAATTTCAAGTACAATTCAGATAACACTTAGGTATTTAGGAAGCTTTTTTTGATCAGCCTTCGGCAGTGCCGGAGGCTTTTCTTTTGTATTAATACTTAGAGCCAATATTAGCATTGGCAACCCACTGGTAAATAAACAGTCCAATGAGAAATAAGGTAGCCAAGGCATTCATAATTAAGGCTCCACTCATCCACATTGGGATTAAGGCCAGTAAACCTACCACCGCGAGGCCTATTCCATAAGCGATCAAGCGCTTTCGAGGCTTGGGTTTCACGGGCTTAAACATGGATGCTAAGGGGATCATCATCCCAAAGAAGAAAAAGGCCGTCGCCATCATTGATTCTTGCCCAACAATCAGATAAACTGAAATGCTCACGATCGACAAGAGTAAGGAAGTACCGACCAAAATGGCGCTTAGCCGTTCTTTTTTGTTGAGGGCAAAACGTCCGTAAGGATTGACCAGCAGAAAGAGATTGGCCAAGGGTTCCATAAACCAGGTCGAAAGGGCAAACACTAGATAGGCATATACCAACGGCATCAGGAAGGGTTCCAGCGCAGGATTGTTTTCCGCGAGGCTTTGGAATACGCGGAATAGGAGATAAATCCCGATAATGAACCCCCATTGATACTTGGCCGACATGCGGTTCATCCAAAAGACGTACTTCAGGAACAGGCGGTAGAAGATGTTTTTTGCCTTAATGGCTTCCACCATACCTGCCTGCGCATAATCGTTATTGGGATTGAGGCGTAGGGCCTCCCGGAAGTGCTCTAAAGCCGCCTTGTGTTGTCCGGTCTCTAGCTTCGACCAGCCCAAGTTGGTATGGGTAAAGCTATTCTCAGGATCGTTTTCCAAGGAGGTCGCTATCGTATCAAAAGCATCATTGGGTCGCTTCAGCTTGATGAGGGCGGAGGCCCGGGTATTGAGGCAAAAGGAGTCTTCTGGATCAAGTGCCAGGCCTCGGTCTGCATAATCTAAGGCCTCCTGATACTTCTTCATGTGCAGCTTAATGTCTGCCAAGAGGCCGAAGTAAACGGCTTCTGCTGGATTCAAACGAATGGCATTCTCCATCTGCTGTATGGCCTCTTCATACCTATCCATTAGATATAAGACCCTTGCATGTTGGAAGATCAATCGGTCATCATCAGGACTGAGTGAAAGGGCCTGTCGAATAGTAGCTAGAGCCGCTTCATTTTTATCCAGTTTAATCTGGCAGCGAGCCAGTAAGCCCAGCGCATCTACACTATTCGGGTCCTGTCCGAGTAGTTGATAAAGTTCCTTTTCCGCTTCTTCGTAACGATTTTGGCGGAAAAAGAAAACGGCCTTCATTATCTGGGCTTCGGACATGGCTACTTCTTAATTTTTAGGTAGGAAAGAATATCATCGTATAGCCCCGATTCGTTGGCATACAAGGCGTAATTCCGCGCCGTGTTAAACCATTCCCGAGTAGTCGGCTTATGCACCTTACTCGCCTTGATTAGATCTTTTGTATGAATCGGCTCGGGAACACCAGAACTAAAGGCAGACTTAAGCTTTTCTTCTACACATATATCAACTACCGCTTGCAGGTCAGCCCCCGAAAACCCATCCGTTTTCTTAGCTACCGCAGCCAGGTCGAGCTTGCCTAAGGGTTTTCCCGCTAGCATAATCTGCAAAATTGCCTCGCGGCCGGACTGATCGGGCGGCTCCACAAAGATAATCCGATCGAAACGACCGGGACGACGAAAAGCAGGATCCATATGCCAAGGAGCATTGGTCGCTCCAATAATTAGCAAGCCATCGTTGTTCGCCTTCACGCCATCCAACTCCGAAAGAAATTGATTGATCAGTTGGCGGCCCGCAGATTGGCGCATATCTGAGCGGCTGGCGCCCAAAGCATCTACTTCATCAAAAAACAAAACGCAGGGAGTCTGACTCCTTGCTTTTTCAAATACCTCATGAAGATTCTTTTCACTGCTCCCTATCCACATTTCCAAGACATCGCTAATCCCCACACTGATGAAAGAAGCTTCGATCTCTCCTGCCGTGGCCCGTGCCAGCAAAGTCTTGCCACATCCGGGCGGGCCAAACAACAAAATTCCGCCACCGGCTTTCTTTCGAAAACGGTCAAATAAAGAGGGTTTCTGAAATGGTAAAATAATTTTTCGGTGGATTTGCTTTTTGATTTTATCTAAGCCAACCACATCGTCGAACGTGGTGCTTTTTGCCCGAAACGTGTCGATGTTAATCACGCTTTCGTCTTTTTCCACCACTTTAAGCTTGGCGCGCAGATCTTCGGGTTCTTGTTCAAGAAACTGCGTGTCCCACTCGTCGTTTTGCAGATCGGGATGCTCGTCAATGCTGCTGCGATAGAGCAAACCTGCGGCATCTAGTTCTTCGCGACGGATATACTCTTCAATGATTACTCGACCAAGTTGGGTTGAGGGAGCGGCGCGAAAGGCGTCTTTCAAATTTTCAAAGGCATCATCATCCATGGGCGTTATTCTAGGGTAATTGTTCCATAAAGCCGAGTGTCTGGAGTGGTTAGCAAAAATATTTACGCCAATGTTATTTGCCAACTATGGAAAGAAAAAAAACTAGATTGGCTTCAGGTACCATCGACACCTAGCTGCTTTATGAGGAAAAACGCCTTATGAAATACTAAAAGAAAAACTTATCGCGTAGACCCTAATTTGTCAGCCGTAGTCCAGAGGATCACAATTCTCGGCCCAAAAGACACCACGTTTGACTTGGTTCAAGCACCGCTTGCCAATTGAGCCGTTACAACTCCGTAAAACTCAACCCAAACTTCGCTAAATACTGACTCACCCTATGTGAATCATTTTTCGAAGATTTACTCTCGCGCGAAACTGCAAACAATCGCCGACCAGCATCCGCCATGGAGCGCGATTCCCGACAGACTTTAATCACATTATTCAATTGCAGCTGGTCAAATAGGTCTAACTCGGTGATTTCTTCGTCCGACAAATATTCATTCAAAGTATCTGAATCACGATTCTCCTCGCGCTGCCAGCGCTGATTGAGTAATTGAATTTCCTGTTCGACAATTTCCAAAGAAATTCGACCGCCATCAGATAAGGTTGCCATGCGCGTGACACTGGAGTTTAAATCCCGAAAGTTCGCTCGCCATTCGGCGTCGTTTTTAGCGAAAGCTAAATACCGATCGCGCGCTTCTTTACTGAACCGGATCATGGTGCCGTTGCTTTCCCGCACCTTATCAATTTCAAAATCGAGGTTCGGTTCAAAATCTTCAATACGTTCTTGCAACGAGGGTAGGCGGTAAGTCCATAAATCCAAACGCGCCAACAAGTCTTCCCGGAATGAACCGGCGGTGACCATGCTAATCAAATCCTGGTTGGTACCCGCGATCAACCATGATCCTCCTACCATCTGACAAATCGAATGGCTGAATGATCCTGTAGCCCGGACCGACGAACTTGCGCGATGTCAGTAGTGGCGCATCCGAAAAGCCGTGCGCGCCAGCCTCGCCAAAAAACTGACCCGCAATCCGAACCCGAGAAAACTCTTGCGTCTCT
>JAHQWA010000565.1 GCA_019634045.1 Saprospiraceae bacterium | reverse complement strand
GGGAACGACCCTATTGGCTACGCTTAATTGGTGCAGGCGCACGCTCTCCAGGACGACGGCGGGGAGGACCGGGACGGTAATTGCGGCCACCGCCACCACGGCCACGACCACCACCACCGCGATTTTCACGGGGTTCTGCTTTCTTCACTACAATAGTTCTTCCGTCTAAATCAGAGTCGTTTAGTGCGTCAATCGCACTTCTTGCCGGTTCATCGTCGTCCATTTCAACAAATCCAAATCCCGTGGATTTTCCGGTAAACTTGTCAAAAATAATTTTGGCTGAAGCTACTTCACCAAATTCCTCGAAGGCTGCTCTAAGATCTTCTTCGTGTGTATCGAAGTTTAACTTAGCAACGAAAATGTTCATACTACAAAAAAGTTAAATTAAAAATATAAATCAGTTGAAATGTAAAGGCACAATTTACCTTTCTGCCGGGAACATAATCCAATTAAGGTTTATTTGACAGATCAATGGACAACAAATAAAACTAACGGGGAAATTTTAAATCAATCGAAACTAAAAAGAGAAGACGAGATAAAATCTACGGGTCAATTAAAAATATTGTCAGGCAAGTTTGTGTACTTATACACAATCACTATCTTTTCTAACGCCAAAGGTAATACAATTGTTGTGGCGAAAAGACTTTTTCAACAAGTAATTCATTTTACCTTGGCCCAACTAGGGCCAAAATATCCATCACTGCCTTGTTATCAGACCTCAAAAATAGAGCTGTGATTCGGGCATTAATTTAATTCCCAACCAGAAAAAGTGCGTTGCCAAACAGGAAAAGGCCATTGTCCCAGAAGCCTCTAAACAAAGGGTTATCCACCATGTAGGTGATATGTCCAGCTCCTTTGGATTCTACTGCAAAACTGATCGATTCCTGGAGTCTGTCTAAAGCCTTTTTACCTACGAAGCCAACAGTTAAAGGTTCCTTACTTATGGTCCCCACATTATTTATATTTTTTTGCAGTGGTAAAGAGATGGTAGTAGTCTTTAGACTGAAATATTGATCCCCGATGCCAAAAGCTAAGGGGTGGGTTTTGTCCATTTGGATTTGAAAAATGGCTCCTGGTAGAGAAGCACTGATTCTTCTTCTGCTCGCTCCCATGTAAGGATCAAGGCGTCCATCTAGTTGTTCTTCTTCATTCAGTTGTTCCAGCATCTTTCGTTCCTCTTCTGTGGCAAAGCGCTCTAATCGGTAGCCATCTTGATCGACAAAAGAACCTATTGCTCCCTCTATCGCAATCAAATGACCGCCTGCACTGATCCATTGATCAAGATGGGATTGTTCATCAGCGGTGAGGTTATAGTTGCCGCTGGGCATGATTAGGGTATGGTAATCTCCCAGTGGGATTTCGCTAAGACTATTCCGATAATACACATCCAGCGGATAATCAAGCACCTGTTCAAAGTAGTGCCAAACTACACCAAACCCATAAGGAGAAACGCCCTCATCTGAAAGCACAGCAATTTTATCGGATCGGATAAGCCGCATCGCGTCGGACCCTAAATCCGGTCCGCGTTCTGAGAAGCCGGTTTCAATCCCATTAAGTGTCTTTTGACTTTTTTGTGCAGTGGAGGCCATAAGTTGATCAAAGTTTGGATGCTTGCGATTATCGGCGCGAGTGATCACCAAGGTGCCTGCTGCATAAGATTCTTTCTCAATCGTGAATGGCATACTGGCAAACCGGACTTTAATATTCTTTTGCAGCAATTGAGATAGGAATTTTACATCTTCGACAGATTCCCACTTGGCTAAATACGCATATTTGCCATCTTGATCAGATGGATTGATACTGGTAGGGAAAGTATAGCCGGGAATAATATCCATGCTTTGACTCGTAGCGTAAGTTTCTAAGCCATAGGCGTAGGGTAGCGACCAAGCGGTGACGTCATAGGTGAGGGAATCTTCTACCTTCACCTCAGGGTCAAACAATACCTGAGTGAGCACAGAAAGTGGTTGGTAGGCACTAATAATTAGGTCCTCGGCTCCAATACTGATCGTTTTGGTCTTTCCAGTTTGATAATCGAAGGCTCTGGTATTGCTGGTTGTCTCAGTTCTGCCATATGCTATCCCGTTTTTATCTAACAGTTGAGTAAGGCGCTTCAATTTGCCCACTGGATTGGAGCTCTTTATAATGTAGCTCTTGTATTTGCCTTTTGGATTTGCACTGGACGCTTGGAAGAATTGAGTGAAGTTTTGCAGCAAGCGCGCTTGCTCTCTTGATCCCATTTCGATAGTTGATAGGGAAGTTGTGATATGGTGATTGATGCGGTCCTTGAGGGTCAAGGTGTCACCGCTATTGCGTATAATGGCTTTGCCCGCCCGGCCACTACCTCCTTGTTCATACGTCATACCAATGGCACCGGAGAAGATAGGGTAGGTATCCCCATAACTTGGATAGAGCAGATCAAATACCTCCTTGGTAAAGTACAACCAGCCTTCCTTATCGAAGTACTTGGCGTGATTTTTACCTATTTCAACCTGAAATTGACTTTGCCAATCTGTGATATATTCGTGATAGGGGCGTGCGGCGGGAGCAAAGTAGTATGGATCGTTATAGGACTGTTCGTGAAGGTCTGCATGTATTTGTGGATACCATTGCCGGTACAGCAGCATGCGTTGTTGGGACTCTATTTGCGTTTGCCATGCCCAATCTCGATTTAGATCAAACATGTAGTGGTTTACTCGTCCGCCCGGCCAAGGCTCATCATGTTCTCTCACCGCACGATTAGGGTTGGTTATTTTATTGGTGTTGCGGCGATACCAATGCGTATAGCGTGAATATCCATCCGGATTAATGGCGGGGTCCATCACAACTACAGTATTTTCTAACCAAGCTTTAGTGCGTTGATTTTCCGGCCTAGTCAGTTCATAAACTACGCCCATGGAGCTTTCACTACCCGCTGCTTCGTTCCCATGCACACTATAACTCAGCCAAACCAAGCTTATGTTAAGGTTGGGGTCTACTTTTCCTTCTAACAATCCAGCTCTCCGGAGATTATTTTCCCGGATAGCATCTAAACGAGAGAGGTTTTCCGGGGTGGATATAAAAGCTACCATCAAAGGACGATCCTCATTGGTATACCCGTATCGCTGGAGTTGTACCCAATCACTGTTGGTTGCCACATGCTCAAAGTAGTCGACCAGGAGATGGTGAGGAGTGAAGTTGTCTCCCAAGGCGTGTGGGAGGAATTCATCTGGAGATTGTAGCTGTGCGGTGAGGTAGAGCCCATTTGCAAGTAAGCAAAGGCCTAAGCAGAGTTTTTTCAACATTCCTATTGGCGTTTTTTCCGAATTAAAGCAAAAAACGCACAATGATAATGAGTAATTGCCTGAAAATGAAAAGGGTGGAAACTAAAGTTGTCGGTACAGAATTGCGGAGAAGGAATTAGCACGATTTTTCCCTCCTTGGCAAAATCAGGTCCGGATTCGCCTACTTCACAATCTTGCCCGCCTTCCAAACATGGACAACTTGTCGAGCGTCGCCAATATTTTCACTCGGATTACCATCTACTAGAAAGGCATGTGCAGGCATCCCCACTTTTAACCATCCCGCTTCCTGAAGGTGGAAGGCCTTGGCTGCATTTCCGGTGGCCGTCTTAAGCGCTTCTAATGGACTCATGCCACTTTCTACAAAGAGTTCTAATTCAGTAAAGAGATCGGTGCCATAATTGATGTTTAAGTTTGGTGGATCGGTACCGGCGACGAGATTTATCCCTGCTTCGTGCAATTTCTTGATCTCTGCCAAGAGCTGCTCAACACTCAGATGTGGAATGTCTTGATTTTGCGCTTCAAAGTATTCTATGACCCTTTTGTTGGTCAAAATCGTCGGAACCATGAACTGGCCACCCTCAACTAGCGCCTCGATTTCTGCTTTTGTACTTGGTTCATCAAACCAGATGTGTACAAAACCATCTAGATCAGAAGCAGCCAAACGGATGCCGTCTGCTTTCCGACTGATATGAGATACGGCTAACTTCTCATGAGCATGAGCAGTAGCGATCACGGTATCTATTTGCTCAAAATTAATAGTAGGGCGACTAGGTTCACGCAAAATCTTGATATAGTCAGCGCCATCTGCTACGCGATCTACTGTAAAGCTTTTGGCGCTTGTTACAGAGTCTATGGTCGGAGTCGGCATGCCAAACTGCGTGCCATGGCCGCCTGGTACTGTTGCTCCGGGTCCGGCGGATAAGTAATTGGCAAAACCCGTCGAGTCTTTTAGTGCCTTTAAGATGGGAATACTAAAGCGAGAAGCGTGCATATCCATCACCGTGAGGACCCCGGCTTTTGCCGCTTCTGCTAAATGCGCCGGAAACCAAATGTGTACATGAGCATTAATCAATCCCGGCAGTAGCGTTTTACCTTTCCCATCTATGATTTGATCGGCTTGGCGATCAGGGGCGTGAGCTTGTATAGCTGCCACTTTACCGTTTTCAAATACGACATCCACACCTTCGCTTATTGATTCTCCGTCAAATAGGCGAACGTTTTGAATAAGCAAACTACCTGACTCTTGAGCACTAGCAGAAAGACCTACTATACAAGATAGGATTAGGAAAATAAAGCGTCTCATATACTTGGTTTTAACACAAATAAAGGGACTGCAGAAGCGGATTCGTTAATTTTTAGACGAATATGGGAATTTCACTGAGCAAGTGAATTCCCGGGGCAGAACTAGTGATCAAATGTACAAGAAAAAGACTAGTTGCGATTGCCTAGTAGACCTTTTCTACGATTTGCCGGATGGTAGCAGAATCCCCCATGGTGTAATAGTGCAGACAAGGAGCACCCGCTTCTTTTAATTCCTTCGATTGCTGGGCACACCATTCGATACCTGCTTGCCGACGGCCTTCCGCGTTTTTAGCTTTGGTAATGGCATCCACCAATTCATCCGGTAAGTCCACATGGAATAGACGAGGTAGAGAATTGAGTTGATAGAGTTTAGTGACAGGCTTAAGTCCAGGTACAATCGGTACATTGATCCCCACTTCGCGACATTGTTTGACATATTCGAAATACTTTTTATTGTCAAAAAACATCTGCGTAACGATATAATTAGCTCCAGCGTCGATCTTGGCTTTGGTGTGTTGTAAATCTAAGCCCATATTTGGTGCTTCGAAATGCTTTTCCGGGTAGCCAGCGATGCCAATGCAAAAATCCGTTTTTTCTCCATTCTCGATATTGGAATCAAGGTATTTCCCTTTATTCATGCCATCTATCTGCTTGATCAGGTCTAGTGCATAGGCATGACCCCCCGCTTCCGGAATGAACTTCCCTTCGAATTTCCGAGCATCTCCTCTCAATGCCAGCACATTCTTGATATTCAAGAAATTCAAGTCAATTAAGGCATTTTCTGTGTCCTCCTCTGTGAACCCGCCACAAATCAAATGGGGTACCGCATCGACTCCATATCGATGCATAATGGAGGCACAGATTCCAACGGTACCGGGACGCTTGCGGATGGATGTTTTCTCGTAATATCCGCTGTCTCTTTTCTTATACAGGAATTCTTCCCGATGATAGGTCACGTCAATAAAGGGCGGTTTGAATTCCATCAAAGGATCTAAGGTATCAAAGATGGCCTTCATGCTGCCCCCCTTCAGCGGAGGGAGTACTTCAAATGAGATCAAAGTCTGACCAGCTGCTTTCTCAAAATATTCGGTGACCTTCATATGAGCGTTGGGCTTTTGCCGGCAAAGCTAAGTAATAGCCTAAACTTTTTCAGCCTCCCTGAAAAAAAATGACCTGTAGCTGATTATGCACTTATTGGGACTTGACCTGCCAATTGTCAGTCTGTCTGATGACTAATATCCTCTACTACAAGTACTTTCAGACCGTACTTTCCTGTCGTTCGTCGGATTTTTGAAGGAGCCCCTTGCGTCGTAACGATAAATAGTATACTTTTGATTGAACGTTCATTCAATGAAAAAATGTCACCAAGATCTAAAAAACAAAATGAGGTAATAAGGCAGCAGAGCATGACGGCCATCAAGGAAGCTGCTCTGGAAACTTTTGCTAAGTACGGGTATCACAGTACCAAGGTATCTCAGATTGCTAAGGAAGCGGGAATTTCCAATGGACTACTGTACAACTACTTTGGTGGCAAGGAGGAGCTATTGCGAGCCATCGTGAAAGATGCCATGGATCAGAATGATGCAGGTTGGTTGAAGGTACTACAGTCAGATCTACCCCCGATGGAGAAGTTAACACAGGCGGTAGAAACCACCTTTGATAATATCAAATCGAATCTGCATTACTGGAAGTTGCTTTCGGCTTTAGCTTTTCAACCCGATGTACAAAAAAGCATGGAGGACCTCGTAATGGCTAAAAAGGAGTTGTACATCAACCTTCTCATAGACCTATTTCAGCAGATGGGCTATCCTGATCCAGAGAAAGAGGTATTCTTTTTTGGGGCTATTCTAGACGGCATTTTTCTGCACTATATGAATATGGAGGACGCATATCCACTGGATATGATGAAGGACATGGTTCTTCAGCGGTATCGCGGATAGGCTGATTTAAATAACATAACTACTACAAATGAAAAACATGAAGCGGCTAAGTTGGGCTTTTTTGGCGATTTGGACCCTTACGGCCCATCCCGCCTTTGCTCAAGCGCCAGATGCCTTGAGCATCATTAAAAAAGCGGATGATAAACTTCGGGGAGAAACGAGCAATGGCACCATGAAAATGACGATTGTGCGGCCCAGCTGGTCTAGGGAGATCGTCATGAAATCCTGGTCTAAGGGGACGGATTATAGCCTGATCCTGATTACCAGCCCTGCTCGAGATAAAGGGGCGGCTTTTCTCAAAAGAGAAAAAGAGATCTGGAATTGGCAACCGACCATCGATAGAACCATTAAACTGCCACCCTCTATGATGATGCAGTCCTGGATGGGTTCTGACTTTACCAATGATGATCTAGTGCGAGAATCTTCCATTGTGAAGGATTATACCCACAAGCGCTTAGGAGTAGAAACGGTCAATGGCTATGCCTGCCACAAAATTGAGTTGATCCCAAAGGAAGATGCTCCGGTCGTATGGGGTAAGGTATTGGTATGGATTGACCAGAAGGAATACATGCAGATGAAGACCGAATTCTATGATGAGGACGACTATTTGGTAAATACGATGCTAGGGAAAGCAGTAAAGGAGTTGGACGGTAAGACCTTACCATCCATCATGGAAGTAATACCGGCCGAAGAAGAAGGGCATAAGACCATTATCGAGTATGTCGATCTGGCTTTTGATAAACCTATCAAAGAGAGCTTCTTCTCTATTCAAAATATGAAACGAGTCCGATAATGTTGACTAAACTAGCGTGGCGCAACATCTGGCGCAATAAAAGACGGACCTGGATCACGATTGCCTCCATTCTCTTTGCCGTACTATTCGGCTCTTTTATGGAGTCCTTGCAAGAAGGAGCTTGGAATAATATGATCAGCAATGTGGTCAACTACTACATGGGCTATGGACAGATCCACCAAAAAGGCTATTGGGAGGAACAGGTCATTGATAAGGCCTTCGCCTTACCTGCGGATAAGATCAATGCTATAGAAAGTATTGATGAGATCGGTGGAGTGGTCCCTCGCTTAGAATCTTTCGGTCTGGTTTCGGCCGCCAATATTACAAGAGGGGCCCTGGTGGTTGGCGTGGACCCCGAGGCAGAACAATCGATGACCCAGTTGGCCGATAGAGTATCAGAGGGAGCGTATTTAGCGGATGACGAACAGGCGGTCCTGGTTGCGGAAGGGCTGGCAGACATTCTGAAGCTCGGCGTCCAAGATACTTTGGTCATCATTAGCCAGGGCTATCATGGGGTGAATGCGGCCGGTAAGTATTTGATCAAGGGTTTGGTCAATTTTGGTTCACCAGAGCTCAATAAACAGATGGTGTACCTGCCGTTGAAGACTGCTCAAGAATTTTATGGTGCTGATGGCTTGTTGACTTCTATTGCCCTGAAGATCGATGATCAAGATGATATAGATGTTGGCCTTGCGGCTATTGGTGAGGTGTTGGATACCACAGCCTATGAAATCATGAAATGGGATGCATTATTACCTGACTTGGTGCAAGCCAGATCTTTAGATAGTGCTGGTAACTACATCGTCTATTTCATTCTTTATTCGATTATTGCCTTTGGCATATTTGGTACCATCCTAATGATGACCAAAGAACGGGAATATGAATTCGGTGTTTTGATTGGCATTGGTATGCGGAGATTTGCACTTTCCAGTGTAGTATGGATGGAGATTATAATGCTAGGCATGCTGGGGGCTGTACTGGGGATAGTCGCTAGTACTCCCGTGATCTGGTATTTCAACCAAAACCCACTTCGTTTTTCTGGGAACTATGCCAATACGCTCGAAAAATTTGGATTTGAGCCAATTTTTCCGGCGGCTTTCGACCTGAATATTTTCCTTGCCCAGGCGACCATCGTCTTTGTGATTACCGCCTTGCTTGCGGTTTACCCCTGGCTAAAGATTCGTCGCCTTAAGCCGGTTGAAGCGATGCGTGATTAACAGACGGAGGAAGCCATTTTTAATAATTATCGAAACAACAACATGATACCAATACTTGCCTGGCGAAATTTATGGCGCAATCCTACTCGGACTTTAGTCCTGATCGGAGCCATTGCACTAGGCGTCTGGGCTGGGCTTTTCATGACTGGGTTCGCCACCGGAATGATCAAAAGCTATATCAGCAATGCCATCGATCAAATCGTATCGCACATCCAAATACATCATCCCCAATTCTCGGAGGATCAAGATGTGAAGTATGTATTGGATCAGCCTGATCAGCAGGCCGCTGCGATCGCTGAAAGAGAAGAAGTAAAGGCGGTGTCTGTCCGTACCTTAGCTACGGGAATGGTCTCTTCGGCCAAAGGAGCCAGGGGGATCAAAGTGAAAGGCATAAACCCAGCACAAGAGGCTGCCTTAACCGGCTTGGACCAAAGAGTCGAGGAGGGAGAATATTTTAACGGTAAGCGAAAGAATCAGATTTTGATCAGTAGGGCCATAGCTGAAAAGCTACATGTAAAAATAAGATCGAAATTGGTTCTGAATATGCAGGACTTGCAAGGAGAGATTACTCCAGCGGCATTTAGAGTGGTGGGTATTTTTCACACTGGAAATAAACCCTTTGATGAGGGGCATGTCTTCGTGCTACGCAAGGACTTAAATCGCCTGCTTACTCTGACCAGTGAGGGAACGGTTGATCCTTCTTCTCTTGGACATGAGATAGCCATGCTGTTGCATGACACCAAAAATATACCAGCCATTCAATCCGCTATTACTCAGCCGGATTGGAAAGTAGAAAACTACAAGGAAATCTCTCCAGACCTAGAGTTATACGAATCTCAGATGGAGTTTGTCTCTACTATTTACCTGAGTATCATTATGCTGGCACTAACCTTTGGAATCATTAATACGATGCTCATGGCCGTATTGGAGCGAATCCGCGAGCTCGGCATGTTGATGGGGATCGGAATGAACAAGCTGAAGGTCTTCATGATGATTATGCTGGAAGCCGTCTTCCTGGGAGCTGTGGCCGCGCCGATAGGCTTGGCTTTAGGTAGTCTGACGATCTACTTTCTGGGGCAGAGTGGACTGGATCTGTCGATGTATTCCGACTCGCTTGAAATGTACGGGATGTCTCCAATTGTCTATTTCGATGTTCCAAGCAAGGTCTATTGGCAGATCCCCGTATTTGTAGCCTGTACCGCCATCTTGGCAGCCCTCTATCCCGCCTATAAGGCGATTAAATTGAAGCCAGTTGAGGCCATTCGAAAAATCTAAATCCTGCTTTGATCACTACAGTGAGCAGAGAATCATCAAAATTAAGCAACATGGACGTCATCAAAACTCAAGGCGTAACTAAAGTATATAATCCAGATAAAATTCCTGTACACGCCTTAAATGGTGTAGATATCAATATTGAGGAAGGGGAGTTTACAGCAATTGTAGGCCCCTCAGGATCTGGCAAAACGACGCTACTAAATATAATTGGAGGCTTGGACCGGCCTTCGGACGGAGAGGTCTTTGTCGGCGGGCAAGATATTTCGGAGCTTTCAGATAACCAATTGATAGACTTTCGCAAGGAATACATCGGCTTTGTCTTTCAAGCGTACAATCTTATTCCAGTACTAACGGCCAAAGAAAATGTAGAATTTGTAATGCTTCTGCAAAAACGTTCGAAAGAGGAGCGAGATGAAAGAGTAAAGGAACTTATGGATTCTGTAGGCTTATCGGATAAGCTAGACAGCCGCCCCGCACAGCTTTCCGGCGGCCAGCAACAGCGGGTGGCGGTAGCGAGAGCCTTGGCACCCAAACCCACCTTCATCCTCGCCGATGAACCTACTGCTAACCTCGACTCCAAATCCACTGAGAACCTATTGGATATTATGGCCAGATTGAACAAAGAGGAAAATATGACTTTCGTATTCTCCACTCACGATCAAAGGGTAATTGATCGAGCAAGACGAGTGGTGACCCTGGTGGACGGTAAGATTAGCCAGGACGAACGGAGAGATTAGGCGGCTGGTAAAAAATGAAACCATCATGAAAGCGATCTACATAATCTTGGGGCTATTCCTAGCCCCCTATTGGGCATTTGCCCAAAATGAGCAGCCTAAAAATTGGTCGGTCACGGGTTATGTGAAAAACTTGCAGACATTGCTCTTCATCGAGGATGAGTACCTGCAAGACAATTTAATCCACAATCGACTCAATTTTAGGTGGTTCATGAGCGATGCCTTCACACTTCGAGCGGATCTTCGAAGCCGTTTCTTTTGGGGCGATCTGGTTAAAGCCAATCCTTTCTATGGCGAGTTGACGGATCAGGCGAGCAATGATTGGTTGGATCTGTCGGTGGTTCCTCTCAACGATAATGAGCTCGTATTCCATTCCGTTCTGGATCGTCTATTTTTGGAATACTCAAAAGACAATTGGGAAATCAGATTGGGACGGCAGCGGGTGAATTGGGGGATCAGTACAGTTTGGAATCCCAATGATATTTTCAATGCTTTCAGTTTTACTGACTTTGACTATGAGGAGCGGCCTGGTAGTGATGCTATTCGTATTAAATACTATACAGGTATAGCTTCGAGTGTTGAATTTGTTGCCAAGGGCTTTGATAATTTTGATGAAGCTGTGATTGCCGGCATGTGGAAATTTAATCAATGGTCCTACGATTTCCAGTTCTTGGCGGGCGTGGTGCAGGAGGATTTTGCCATTGGAGCCGGTTGGGCTGGTAATATTGGGAATGCAGGCTTTAAAGGGGAAGCCACCTATTTTTTGCCGATGGAGGAAGAAGGTAGAGCGGCATTCACGATGGCACTGGGGATCGACTATGCGTTTAGCAATTCTCTATACCTAAACATAGGATATCTATATAATGAAAGCGGTTCAAGTAATGCTGGAGTGGGCGGGCTCTTTAACTTTCAGTTGTCTGCTAGAAATCTTTATCCCTATCGACACGCCTTCTTTATTCAGCAAACTTATCCGCTAAGCCCTTTGTTGAACACGAGCTTGGCGATTATCTACAGTCCAGTGCGAGTCCATCCCTTGTTTTTAAATCCCGTTTTCACCTACAGCATCAAGGAAAACTGGGATTTGGATCTTGTGGGGCAAATTGTATTCAATGAGGATGAAGGTTACAAAAGTCCAGTACAAGCGATCTTCCTGCGTACAAAATTTAGCTTTTAACGGTTTGAGTTGAGTGGGGTAGGGGTTATTCAGGTAACTCAGGTAAGCGATGCAGGTTTTCTATATACCTTTTCTCATCAAAAGGGGTGTTACTGGCGATAACTTCATACATTTCTGTAGCTACACAAGTGGCAATGAGCTCTTTAGCGACTCTTTCTTTAAACCCCTCCTTCATCAGGCGTTCCAGCGTCAGGCGAGTTTCTGGCGGCTGATTCTCTTTTAATTGATTCTCAACAACTTCCAGAAATTGATCCCGCACGATATTCTTATTGGTCATATAATCAGTAAGTTAATGCTAGGCATTGTAGCCATGCATTGGAGTTTAGTAGTAAAGTAGTTTACGAACTGCTGATTTCATCGAATTCAAACTGTACCTATCGCCTATGGAATAGATACGGTGAGTTCTAGGAGCTATGGTTTTGGGTTGAAAAACAAGACTTTAGCACCAATGAATGGACCAGCAGTGAATGTTTATCTCTTGTTATTGGGTTTTTAACCTGTCCTCTTTAACGTTGAATGTAGCTTGATAGTTTCATTCAAAATAGTTTGTAAACGACATAAAATTAGTTCGACCCACTTCGATAGAAAATTACAAGCTCAGCATCATCCCTTCCTCTGCTATACGATAGTGCTTTTCCTGTACTTCTGTTCTCGTATCGGCTGACCAGATGAGCGGGTTCGTATGATTGAGATGGATGAAATGAACTTTTGCCCTTTCTTTTACGGGAAGTTGGTCAAAACGAGCCATTGTTTCAGCCACGAAAGGGTGGGGGATCTGGCTCATATCTCGCCCTGGAATCTCCCCTTCTTGATAAAAGGACCCATCTAGGAGGGCATAGTCTACTTGCTCGACGACCGTATTGATATCCCGATCCCATTTTTCCCACTTGTCAATATCTGGAATGAAGATGGCTTTCTTAGCGGGACCGATGATCTCATAGCCGACCGTTTCAGAAAACTCATCTCGGTGTGGTACCAGCAAGGGACGAATCTGTAAATCTTGTGTGAGCCGAAAACTGGAATCCGCCTTTAGCGGCTGTAGACTGATGTTCTGTAAACTGACGAGCTGACTCCAGGGGCCATTTTCGGTGAGGAATTGAGCCATTTTCGGCATGGCGTAGACCGGAACTTCCTTTGCGCCCATCACTTCTCTACCTAAATGCATGAGCCCTGTATAATGCCCGATATGTGCATGGGTAAGAAAGATGCCGGCCAAAGGAGCCTCTTCTTGCAAAGCTTGTAGTTGGTCTTTAAAATCAGGAGTGGCATCTAGCATCCAAGCTTGATCGGAAGTAGGGTCGACAAGACCTACGCAGGATACCATTTTACCGGAGGCTTCCCCAGCCCAAACGGGACGACAGCAGTCTTTCTTACAATCTGCCTGGGGGTAGCCGGCATCCTGAGCAATGCCTAGGACCACCAGGTAAGGGCCATTGGGTGTCAAGGACTCCGCTACAACGGCATCCTTAGTGGCACTTTGCTGGCAAGCCAGCCCGCTGAAAGCCACCAGGGCGAAATAAAAGGAATATTTAGCGAGGCTGAGATATAAGTTTCTGGACATAAATGCGTTCATTTTGTAAATCTGATATAGGCTCTAAACATACGATGTGAAATGGAGCTTATCCAAATGTTAGACTTAATTTTGTTACCTACCCCCCTCCATTAAAGCAATAAGCAATGAATAAGCGAATTCTTGACTACACCTCCTACTTTTCTCTTTCTCTTAGACTTCAAGCCTTTCTATGGTGCATCTGCTTACTGGCGACCGTCTCAATGAAAGCCCAATCCGTAAATAACAATTGGGGCATTGGTATCCAATTGGGACAGCCGGCCGGCATCAGCATCAAGAAGCATAACTCATCCGGTATGTCGGCTGATATCCTATTGGCCTGGGATCTGAATGATTTCTTTTTCGTCAACCTGCACGGTGTGTGGGAGAAAGATGTTTCCGGAGCCGATGGCTTATACTTTGTCTATGGACCTGGTGTTTTTGCAGGCTTCAAAGAGCGCAATCGCCATCGAGACGATGATGATGAATTGTTTCTAGGAGTCAGCGGCACCTTCGGCCTGTCTTACTATATCGACCAATTCGAGATTTATCTTCGACTTACCCCTCGCCTTGCCGTTATTGAAAGTACCGATGGGGATGTGGGGGGCGGACTCGGCTTCCGCTTCTTCTTCAACTAAGCAAGCGATACATACCCGTGATTTAGAAAGTGCCGAATTACAATCAGGCGTCCGCAATTCCAGCAGGAGGTTCCGAATTACAAATAGGAACGATTCCTCTGCCAGGACACTGCATCTTCGCATTGTCAATTCGACAAAAAGATCGATGAATGTTTACCCACAAAGCGGTAGTGTCCATTGATGATTGTATTCACTTTCTAAAACTTAAGTCATGAAAAATGTATTTGTAGTAGTCCTTTGTTTTTGCGTTTACACCGCCTTCGGGCAGGATTTTGACAATACCATTGAGCGTAAAGGTTTTGTGATTGGCCTGGGAATGAGTGCCGGAGTGATCAGTATCTCTGATAGTGACCAGGAAGTTGCCTTCGAAAAAGCCCAAGGAGGAATCAGTTTACCCAACCTCAAAATGGGATGGATGGTAAATGATCGCCTGGCAATTCTAGGTTCTTTTCCGGGAATGATCTACGAATTAGAGGACAAAGATCGCAGCTTCAGTGCCTTTGTTCCTTCTGTACAATACTGGTTTAAGGATCGCTGGTGGGTGAATGGAGGAATTGGCTTGGCAGTGGATGGTCCAGCCTTATACGAAGATTTAGATGGAGAGGACTGGAACTTTGGTTGTGCCGTAACCGCAAGCACAGGCTTTGAGATCGTACAGAAAAAGCGCTATGCATTAGATATCCAAACTCAATTGCACCTGGCCAGAACTTTCCTAGACAATGATGGCCACCGGGATGGTGTGGCCTTTACGGTTGGAATCGGATTCAACTGGTACTAAAATCCTGATTGATTGTAATCACCCGATCCATCTTATGCTCGACTGAACTTAGACCCGTCGCTGGGCAAGCTCAGCCGAGAATTCTAAAATACTCCTCTTATGAATATCCTCAAAAGTATTCTCCAATATCACTGCCCAGGCTGCCGCTCTGGCAAATTATTCAATGAGCCCTTCGAGTTTTCCAATCCCTTAGACATGCCGGAACGGTGCCCAAACTGCCAACAACATTTCGAACCGGAACCCGGCTTTTATTTCGGAGCCATGTTTATTTCTTATGGTCTGTCCGCGATATTATTACTTGTCCCTGCATTAATTCTTGTGTTGGGGTATGATTGGAGTGCGACTCGTGCGATGTTGGTAGTGGTTGCCATTGGAGCCATCAGCTTTTTCCGTATCCTGCGACTGTCTAGATCCATTTGGATTCATATCAATGTGAAGTACGAAGGGAAGGCGTTCGGCAGTCCCGAAGAAGTGTAAGGGAATGTTATCTTAGCGTTCACCTCTAGCTAATCATATTGTAGTGTGAATACCGAGCTAATCTTTTCGAATATCGCCAAACATATCTCTTTAAACGAGGAAGAGAAAAATCACTTTTCTGGGCTGTTGGAAGAGCAAGTACTCCGTAAAAACGAATTTGTGCTCCGACAAGGGGAACGATGTCAGCAGCTGTTTTTCGTAAACGCAGGAATTCTCAGAGCTTACTATTTGAATGAACAGGGTAAGGACGCCACCATGATGTTTGCTATGGAAGATTGGTGGATTACGGACATGTACTGCTTTCTGAATGGGCTACCAGCCATGGTCAATATTCAGGTGGTTGAATCAGCTCGTATTCTTAGCCTATCAAAGGAGAAACTGGACAGGCTATATCAGGACATCCCAAAGTTCAATCTATTTTTTAGGATTCTGATGCAGAATGCTTATTGCCGAGAACAAGTTCGAATGATGCAACGACTCTCTTTACCGGCGAAAGATCGATACGAAGAGTTCCTGGAGAAGTATCCGCGACTCGCCAAACAAGTTACCTTGAAACAAATCGCTTCCTATCTAGGCGTTACGCCGGAGTTTTTGAGTTACATCAGGAAAAAATAACTTGAGGCCGACCAGATTTCTTAAGATACCTTATCTCTTTTTAGGATCGCAAGTAGGTTCTTTGCTAAAAACACCGAACTATGTTAATCCTAATTGCAGGTCCGTACAGAAGTGGCACAAATGATGATCCAGTGCTGATTCAAAAAAACCTAGATAATCTCGAAGCGATGGCCTTACCCATTTTTCGCAAAGGTCATGTACCCATGATTGGTGAATGGGTAGCCTTACCTTTGCTCAAACTAGCTGGATCCAAACACCTAGGAGATGAACTGTGGAATGAAATCCAATACCCGACGGCCCACCGACTACTTGAAAAATGCGATGCAGTCTTGAGAATCCCTGGCGCCTCCAAAGGGGCAGATATGGATGTGAAGATTGCCGCCGAAAGGGGATTACACATTTACTATAGTCTGGATGAAATCCCTGAGGCCGGCTAGGCTTACATCGTAGAGACTAATAGCGGAGGCTCCTATAGCGCGCACTATTCTTTTCCTTTAATATCATTCCAGACTTGATACAGCTTGGGTTGGGCTGGCCGATCCTTTGGGATCTCCCGCAAGGGCTCGCAAGGACGTAAGCCTTCCTG
The DNA here is from genome assembly GCA_019634045.1 of Saprospiraceae bacterium. Taxonomy (GTDB): domain Bacteria; phylum Bacteroidota; class Bacteroidia; order Chitinophagales; family Saprospiraceae; genus DT-111. The sequence goes on along the minus strand of JAHQWA010000565.1, from coordinate 3,242 downwards.
GCAAGCCGCGGGCAACCGCTGATACAATTGGGTGCCTTTGGTTTTCCACTGGATCATCTCATCACTAACCGTCTTGACCACCCGCCCTGGATTTCCCACCACTAGACTGCGTTCAGGGATCTTTTCTCCTGCTTTGATAAAGGTGAGGGCTCCGATAATGCTCTCATCTCCCACCACCACCTCATCCATAATTACCGCATTCATGCCCACCATTACATTGCGGCCAATGCGCGCGCCGTGAATAATGGCCCCATGACCAATATGCGCACTTTCTTCCAAACGCACCGTAATACCAGGGAACATATGAACCGTACAATTTTCTTGCACATTGCAGCCTTCCTCGATAATGATGCCGCCCCAATCACCCCGCAATGCTGCTGCAGGTCCAATATAGACATCTCGTCCGATGATTACATTGCCTGTAACAACAGCCTGAGGATGGATATAGGCAGAAGGGTGAATGACCGGTTTAAAGCCTTGAAATTCGTAAATCATGAGTGGAATTATGTTAAAGTTCTGATTCTTAGTTCTAAATATTGTAACTTTTCCTACCTCAACACATTACCAACTATAGAAGCCAGCTCAAAAACATCATTTGGGTTGCAAAAGGCAATTTTGGAGTTTTTTTGCGTTACAATCAGAGGCGTTTAGCAGCAGCTATCTTACCTGCTAGCTCAACAACTGCTTGGTTTTGCGCCTCATTAGACTTCAAGATGTCTCTTTTTTACCATCAACAATCTTTTTGAGATAGCTTCTCGTGGCTATTCCCCATTGACACTACTTGACTTGATTCGCTTGGAGATAGTATAATCTTTAGGTTCCCAATGAAAAAAGCTCTGGTGGTAGATCTCTAAGTATCGATTTACACACGCTTGCAATATTACTACTTTTGGCACAGTTCAACTGGACATATCTGGCAGATACGGGACGACAGTATAGTGTCGGATTATTTCATGGCGATAATACAGGGCACCTAATGGTGTACCTCAATTCCAAAGTGATCATTATTGATTTTCAAGTTTTGGAGACCAAAACGTACTCCTTTTTTATCGAAGAGGAGTTATGCGAAATTGAAGTAGAACGAAAGGATGATCGCTTCGCCTACGGGTTTAAGATCAATCAGGATGTCGATACCCCACTCAATCGCCAACGTAAAGCCAGGGAAAAGTCTGATATGCGCAAAACCTACTGGTTTGCTACTGCCTTCTTTTCGATCATTCTAATTGGCAGTCTGATTTTTGCGTATGCCTATCGGCAAAAGAAAAAACGGCTAGCGGAGACCCTAAGCACTGCAAGCAGGCCGGTAGCTGTCCAAGTCGTACAACAACGCCAGGATTCCGTAGACTTAAAATTTCAGCTCGAGTTTCAGGGACTGACGCGGGACTATATACGCTCTGTGCCAATAGAAGCCATCACTACCCCCTTCCCGATCGAAGCCGGAGACGAGTTCAACCTCCGTTTTAGCCTCTATAAACCATCCATGAACCAGCTTGACTTTGAAAGTATCAGCTATACTCAGCTAGGGAGATACCGAGATCGTACCATTGCGATCCACCAAAAGGCTCACCCTACACTCACCAAGGATCAGGTGGCCTGCCAAGTGGATATTGCTTTTCAGCTGTACGGAATAGATGGCCTGGCTAGCTTTTATTTCCAAAACCAAAGGGCCAAAGATTCGCCGAGGTTTAATCAGGACAGCTTCCAGAAGTTGATCCGGGATCTACCTTACCTAGAAAAGGCTGAAGCTTGCCGCCTACCCAATTAAGGATCCACCTCCTAAACTGCCAGCTGATTTTCGGGTATCGTATTAGTTGAAATCCTTGATCAGCAAGCATTTTCATCCGCTTTTGACCTTGATTTTAAGCTAGCCGCAAAAATTGTCCGAGAAGGTTTTTTACTTTTGCGAAAAAAAGAATTTGGAAAAGCTGGCACAACATATTGAAAGCCTCATTTTTTCAGCGGAAACCCCCATCTCCAAAAAAGAGATGATTGAGTGTCTGACCGAAGCCTTTGGGGTGAAGTTCAACGATGTAGAAATAGAAGAGGCCATTCAGGCCCTGAAGGATAGATACGAGGATGAGGCCTTCTCCATAGAACCCTTGAAAATCGCGGGAGGTTATCAGTTTCTTACCAAAGGAGCTTACCATAGTACCATAGGAATTTATTTGAAACAGACCATGAAGAAGCGTTTGTCACGCTCGGCATTGGAGACGCTGTCCATCATTGCTTACAAGCAACCCGTTAGTAAAAGTGAGTTGGAACGGATACGAGGAGTGAGTTGTGACTATGCCATTCAAAAACTTTTGGAAAAAGAACTTGTTGCTATTCTAGGGAGGAGTGAAGGTCCTGGGCGCCCCTTGTTGTATGGGACGAGCGAGAAATTCATGGATTATTTTGGCTTGAAAAGCCTTGAAGACCTTCCCAAACCGAAAGAGTTTAAGGAGCCAAGTAACCAGATCGGTGAAAAAGCTCCGATCGAGGAATCGGTTACCCCCCAAGATGAACCAGCAGCGGAACCCACCGCCTCAACTGAAGAAGAATAGCTATGAGTGTAGATAAACCATTAGTCAATAAAGTAGCTGCCAGCGGCTTGATTACCATTAAGTTGGAGGAATTCCTACCGAAAGAACCGGTAGTGGAAATGGACCTGAAAGATTACCTCTTTCATGGCCTCATCCTGAAGGAAAAAGACTTCAGGACGGCTCTAAAGGAAATGGATTGGACTCAATTCGATGGTAAAGTACTGACGGTTTTTTGTTCTACCGATGCTATTATCCCCATGTGGGCTTACATGCTGGTAGCCACCTACGCCACGCCTCATGCGCGTACGGTTTTCCAAGGTACTGCGGATGAATTCCTCCGTCATTCACTCCACCAACGTCTAGATAAAATCGATTATGAGCAATACGAGGGGCAACGCTTAGTTATTAAGGGATGCGGAGAGGAACCTGTACCCGCTTCTGCCTACTTGGAGATTACTCGCCGTTTGCAACCTATTGCGCAAAGTATTATGTACGGAGAGCCCTGCTCCACGGTGCCCATCTATAAGAAGAAGAGGCAGCCTAAGCCCAAAACCTCTACTTAAAAGAAGATTAGACCCTTTTCATGCGGAAGTCCTAGGGGTAGGGAGGTATGATCTAACCCATGCTACTTTCCCATCGCGATTCTTAAGGAAACCTGTATTTCCCTTACTGATCTACGCTATTATTTTGGGAGAAAAGGCAGGGGTTGGGTATTTGTTT
>JAHQWA010000564.1 GCA_019634045.1 Saprospiraceae bacterium | reverse complement strand
CCCTGCGTTGACCTACCACAATGATTGTATCTCTGCTGATGATCTGACCATTGTCATCCTGGACTTCCGTGATGGTTAATTGCGTTTCATCATTGTTGACGTACTTGAACTGCTCATTGAGTTGCGTATAGTTCAAGCCCGTACGGAATGCAAATCCACTAGGTGAAACGATGGAGAGTCGAGCTTCAGCATTGTAAGACAGCCGTGCAAACTCAGTGGCTGCTCGTCCCAATGCATAAGGAATAAATTCCCCTTCTCTCGCTTGTAAATCTCGTAAGGAACTCGTGACACCAGTTGAAAGCTCACCGTACCAACGGGGTTTTCCCGATTTGAAGTTAACACACTTCAGGTCCGTTGCTCTCTTAGCAATGGTCAATGGCGAAGCATTTGCTACGGGCAAGGCAGCAAAACTAGCAAAGCTGGTCCGTCTTGGGGCCATAACTTCAGGTGCTACTTCTTTTGGCTCGCTTTCATCGATAGTGACAGCCTTAGTCTGGTTTTCTGCGACAACGGCTGGTGATGCGGTCTCATTTTCGTCTCCTAAGGCTATAGCAGAATGGGAAGTTTGAGTAGGTGTAAGTTTATTTTCAATAGCAAAATTTGATGGAACAATGGTATTTTCTTCAACTAAAGTTGGAACCGCTTGAGCAGCTTCTGAGGATTCTACCTCAGCAATAATTCTTTGAGTAGTAGTAGCTTCCGGATTGATTGGGAAAAAGCCCAATTCAACGGTGGTTGTATCTTGATTAAGGATGAAAACTCCGAGGGTCAGCACCACTGTAGCTGCCAGTGCCAATCCTCCTTTGTAGTAGCGGAACCGGTTGTTTAGTTTAGCCTGCCAGGATCGTTTGGCATCAATTTGCTGCCAGAGGGCGTCCGGGGCATGGGCCTCATAGTGGCGCAAATTGCGCCGAAAAGTGTCGTCCAAGGGATGTTTTTGGCTCATACGGCTATTTTTTGAAGCTTTAGAATTTGGGCTTGCAGCAATTTTCGGGCCTTCACTAACTGGGAACGAGAGGTACTTTCCTGACATCCCAGCATTTCTGAAATTTCTTTGTGGGAATAACCTTCGATGGCATATAGGTTAAAAACCACGCGGTACCCGTCGGGCAAAGCTGCAACTAACTTAAGCAATTCTTCTTCGTGTAGGTGAGCGTAAACTTCGGGCGGAGCGGAATTTTCTGGTTGTTCCTCCACCCCTATCTGTTCATATGTAAAACTCTTCTTACTGTAATTCTTGAGTGCAGTATTGACAACGATCCTTCTTATCCATCCTTCAAAGGATCCTTTATGCTCAAATTTACTAATATTATTATAAACCTTAATAAAAGCATCCTGCAAAAGATCTTCCGCTTCCATCTGATGGCGAGCGTACCGCAAACAAACCCCCATCATCTTTGAGGCATACCGCCTAAAGACTTCCTGCTGGCACTTACGGTCTTCCCGCATACAACCCTCAATTAGTTCGCGTTCAGTCACTTGCAACTTTTATTCCCTCCGAAAGAACAGCTCAGAAACCTAAGGCCTGTATATAATAGACCTGGGAACTTCTCTTTTTGCTGCCTGACCTCGGGTTGTTTTTGAATTCCTCCCGGTATTTTGGCTCGAATACTTGGGATGAATAGTATAACGCCCTGAGTCTTCCTCATGTTTTATCAAGGTGATAGATTAAACCTGGGAATCCCCCTTCGTTCGAAACACCTTGCTATTATCTCCCAAATTAAGGCATTTTTTCCATTAATAAAAGGAGTAAAACAAAGTTTAGAGAACGAAGAGAAAAGACAGCAATTTACCTTTTAAAGTGTCAGTGTACTACCACAAAATATTGCTACTACTGAACGGAAATTGAGCTCCTTGGCCAGTCAGCCCCCCATTTGACTTCAGAAAATACATCCCAGGCGCCAGATGCGGCGCATCTAGGTGGAATTCTCCATACTCACCTTTAAACTAAAGCGATTCGGTTATTCATTGCAGGCGGAAAAGGGGGATGACAATAGCATCTTGTCCGGTATTTTGCCAAGGATTTAAGGGTCATTGGTCGGATGACTTTAGGAGTAAAGAGTAATTTGCTACTTGTTCTCCCCAGATTGAATTATAGATCGGATTTCGAACGTAGTCAAGATGCTACTTCATGGTTATGGGGTTTTATTTCATTAGTTGTTTTTCAATATAAAATCACTGAACCTTTGCTTGATCCATAAGTTATAAGAAGTATGAATGTCATCGAAGAACAGCAGGTCGTCACCATCACTTACGAACTCCGTGAAACCAGCTCGGGAGGAGAGTTGCTGGAGCGAATGGACGCCAATTATCCCTTTATCTTCCTTTTTGGGACTGGCAAACTATTGAAATCCTTTGAGGATCAACTGTTTGGACTTGGAGAGGAAGATGCCTTTGAATTCGTTCTGCATCCGGAGCAAGCTTATGGTCCGATTCAACAGACCGACATCGTTTCTGTCCCTAAACACGCCTTCGAAATCGATGGCGCCATCCCTCCCAATATGCTAGTGGAAGGCAATTATGTGGCCCTGACCAATGATGAAGGGCGAACATTTAACGGTAAAATTCTTAGCTGGGATGATCACCAGGTCACCGTTGATTTCAATCACGCCATGGCCGGAAAAACCTTGCATTTCAAAGGAGCGGTATTAAATATTCGTCCTGCTACCATTGATGAACTAGTCCGGCAGCATTATATTGAGGACGATGGGGTACGACGACCCGATTTCGGAGAATCTTCTTCTTTTATGTAGAACACAGATATGGAACTCGATATTGATGTACAATTAAGTCAGCGGATCACACAACTCTTGGATGGTTTGTGTGAGGGTTTATATGAACGAGAAGAATCGATCCGTCTAGCGCTTTTGAGTGCAGTGGCGGGAGAGAGTATTTTCCTACTTGGTCCTCCAGGTGTGGGAAAAAGCTTGGTCGCGCGGCGGCTTAAGCATGCCTTTAAAGATGGCGTCTCCTTCGAGTATTTAATGAGCAAATTCAGTACGCCAGATGAGGTTTTTGGTCCCGTTTCCATCAAGAAACTTAAAGACGAAGACAAATATGAACGGCTGACAGAAGGCTACCTTCCTCAGGCCAATGTCGTCTTCCTCGATGAGATTTGGAAGGCCGGCCCAGCCATCCAAAATGCTTTGCTTACCATCCTCAACGAGAAAATCTACCGGAACGGTCAGCAGGACATGCAGGTCAACCTACGGGGTATCATCACTGCTTCTAATGAGCTCCCTCCCGCCAACCAAAACTTGGCGCCCATTTGGGATCGCTTCTTGATCCGTTTGGAATTGGATAATATCCGGCAGTATCAGAACTTCCTATCCATGATCGTCGAAACCAAGGATGTGTATAAGGATACTATCTCTTCAGCGATCAAACTTGGGGAAAAAGAGCTGGCATCTTGGGATGAGCAGATAGATCAGATCGAAGTCCCTCCCGAAGTACTCAATACCATCCAAGTTATTAAGCTTAAAACAGAGGAGCTATATCGAAAAGAAATCGTCAATAGTCCGCTGATCATTAATGATCGCCGTTGGAAGAAGATTATTCGCCTGTTACGTAGTTCTGCTTTTTTGAATGGGCGTAGCAAAGTAGATCTAATGGATTGTTTCCTGATGCAACATTGCTTGTGGGGACGGCCAGAGGATAAAGCCCGAATCAATGAGATTATCCAAGATACAATCCGGCAACATGGCTATACCTTGGCCATTAATCTACAATTGATTAGATCTGAAATCGACGATCTACAACAAGATGTCAACGAAGAAATTAGAGTAAAACATACCCAAGTAGAAAACGAGTTGCAAGCCATTAACGAAACTTATTTTGCGCTAGAAAAAACAGATCAACAATTTGAAGGTGCGCTGGTCAATATTCAGCAATTTAGACAATTGGAGACTGAAGATTTCAAGGTCACTAACTTGTATGATGAAGGCTACCAGTTAGTTAACCGCTTGAAGGCTAAAAAAGCCAAAGATCAGTATGCCTTGATCGTCCGTTATAATGATGTCGATCATGTGTACCCCCTACGAACACAGAAGACGGAGCAGGTGGCCTACATCTATAAGAAACCACATCGAATCGTCGCTGAATTCTGGGATGGCCGACACAAAGACCTGCTACAATACATTGAAAAACAGTTTCAAAAAATCGAAACGGAGCTACCCGCTGCTTGGCAGCACCTGCAAAGAAACCTTTTCGTGAATCCAGATTATGCTACAATTGTACAAGCCAACTTAGCGGAAGTCAAGTCCGAATTGGAACAACTTAAATTACGCTTGGAAAAGATTCATTTCTCCTATAGCAGCCTGTGATGAAAAGTAGCGAAAGAGTAACCTTAGCCTACGAGCAATTTATCGAATTCGGGCAAATGCTTGATCGCAGGATGCGGCAGTATTTGGTACAATACCTACAGCATAAATTCCAAGATACAGCGCTAGAATTACCTCAATTGAAAGAGGCTTATTTCGACTATTTCAGAACCGCCTTGGATGAGCTGTCAGCTATCCCACATATTCACGAATTATTAGGGAATCAGGAACTACTACAAGAGAGACTCATTCTGGACACCTTGAGGTGGCTTCGGAAGACCTATCAAAAAATAAAAACCAAGCATCCTTTTCAACAAGAAATGGACCGACTGGGGAACTGGGCTATCACACCCTTACACGTATTCTATGGTCGATGGTCTATTTTGGTGGCTTATCTGGAGCAAAACTATGAGAAAGAAGCTTTGGAAATTCCATTCTTCAAGCATCACTTCCAGGAACTAATCGATGAGGCTAAGGGGGATGTAAAAGAAGCAGGGAATCGTAAGAAGGTAGAAATGCTATTGAACGATCTACTTGCCCAGTGGGATGCCCGACTACATGCTAAAATACTAGCCTATCAGCTACGGCAATTAGAAGAAGAAAAGGAAACTTTTATAGCGTTGATGTCAGCCAAAGTCCAAGAATATCAACAGCTCACCCATTTACTCAATCCTTTCACGGATTACTTGGGCTGGGACCTATCCAGAGCCCTTTGGCAAGATGCCTCCTTTGACCTGCTTAACAAGTATCATGAGCTTCTACAAAATGAGCAATCCTTGCAAGACTTGGCAGATCTGCTTGGTAGTATGCGAGAAGCTGAAATTGAGATAGAGGAAAAGGAACTAGAGAAAACGATCGTGCGACAGGAATGGATCAAGGATGAGTTTTCGAAAGCAGAGATTGTAGGAGTGCGAGAAAGCGATGACTTGAACAACCTACTCAGTAGCGAAATCAGTCTGCTTGCCTCAGAGGATACCAGTTCACTCTTTCTCAAAAAGTTTGTAGACAAAGGCCTCCTCACCTTTCGCTATGAAGAAGATAAACTGGTCAAAAGTGAAGATAAACTAACGGAAGTATTTCAGGGCCAGCGCCGCAAAGAAAAAGGGCCTTTTATCATCTGTGTAGACACCAGTGAAAGTATGCGAGGCCGGCCAGAGCAAATCGCCAAGACCTTGACTCTTGGAATTCTTAAAATGGCCATAAGAGAAAACCGGCGAGCCTACTTGATCAATTTCTCGATCGGTATTAAGACCCTTGATCTACATGATATTGCCAATTCAATGGATGAGCTGGCGGCCTTCCTTGGAATGTCTTTTTATGGCGGAACAGATATCAGCCTGCCCCTGTACGAGGCAGTCCGACAGCTCAAAAGCGAAAATTATGAAGATGCGGACGTGCTGGTGATCTCTGATTTCATAATGTACAAAGTTGATCAGCGGGTATTAGATGAGATTAAACATCAGCAGCAGAACAAAAGCACTCAATTTCACAGCCTCACGCTATCCGACGAGCCAAACACCTTTATTCTCGAACAATTTGATACCAATTGGCAGTACAATCCTCACGAAAAAGGAATCATGCGCGCCCTAACCCAAGACTTGGATACCCTTTCCGACAGATTTTAAAAGAAATTTAACGAAAAGAAAGGCGACTTGGGATCAATTTTTGCGTCTTATAAGCGTTAGCATTAAAGAAAATTCACAAACGCATTGACTAGGATAAAATCAATTACGATGAAATACTTCAGTTTAGCCTTTACGCTACTCCTGTGCTTTGGACTTAGCCTCAGCGCTCAGAATAATGACTATAGCAAAGCAGGGGACTCGGACCCAGCTGCTAAATCTATCTTGGACAAGCTTCGCAACAAGTATAATGGCTACCAGGCCTTGGAAGCCGACTTCACGATGATCATGGAATTGGCCGATATGCCTAAAGTCACAGAGAAAGGCAAGATCGCCCGCAAAGGCGAACAGTATCGTTTTGAGATGGGCACACAGATGGCCTTGTGTGACAACACCGCCCTTTGGTTGATCATGCACAATAACAAGATGGTACAAATCAACGATGTACCGGACGAGGAAGAAACAAACAATAGCCTACTGTCACCTCAGTCCCTCTTCACTTTTTATGACACAGGAAAATTTGCCTATCAATTGGTCCAAGAAGTAGACAGAGGCGGCAAGGTTATTCAGGAGATCGAATTTAAGCCATTGGACGAGTTTGCAGATTACTCCAAGCTTCGCTTGAATGTCAACAAGAAATTAAATCAGATTGAAAGCGTCAATGCTTTCTCTAAGGATGGTTCTAGGTTCACCTTTACCATTGATCAACTGCGTCCGAATGTTGCTTTCCCGGCCAAGTACTTCACCTTTGCTAAGAGCGAGTTTCCTGACTACGATGTTGAAGATCTTAGGGAGTAAAGTCATCGGGTGAGTAAAAGACTCAACCTACTGGCTTCCAACTCAATACAAAAGTTGGGGCGCCTATAAATG
>JAHQWA010000563.1 GCA_019634045.1 Saprospiraceae bacterium | reverse complement strand
CATGCCTTATGCCCCCAAGGCCCACCCTAGGACAGCTGGTACTTTCTCCCGTGTCCTGGGCAAATATGTCCGCGAAGAGCAAGTAATTCCTCTGCAAGAAGCCCTACGAAAGATGACCCTCCTACCAGCCCAACGCTTGGAAAGCATTGCTCCTGCGATGCGGTTAAAAGGCCGGCTCCAGGTCGGAGCAGATGCAGATATCACCATATTCGATCCCGCCACGATAATAGATAAAGCGGATTTTAAAGGACTCCAGTTTTCCGAAGGTATTTCCCATGTACTCGTCAATGGTCAATTTGTAGTTAAAAATGGAGAGACGGTACAAGACGTGTTTCCCGGTCGTCCCGTTGTAGGCCGATACAAGAACTAAAAACGAGTTAATTATTGGTGAGCATGCCAACAATTGAGGAGTGATCCTAATAAGATAAAAAGCTTACCTTTAAGTCAATCACTCCCATCACTTTATTGCTTCATGATTTTACAAGAGTGTAAGCGCGACTACCTAGTTGCCTTTACTGCTTTTGTCAGAAGGTGATCAGAAAATTCAAAAATCTAAGTGATGGATAGTAAACAATCAGCTCTCTTTATCATTTGCTTGTTTTTCTTCAACCTCAACCTTTCTGCCCAAGGATTCCTATCCACCCAGGGCAAGCATATCGTCAATGAAAATGGAGACACCATCATTCTAAAAGGCATGGGCCTAGGTGGCTGGATGTTACAGGAAGGGTATATGTTGCAGACAGCGGGCTTTGCCAATCCGCAGCATCAGATTAGGGAAAAGATCGAGGAATTGATCGGCAAGGAAGATACGGATGCATTTTATGATGCCTGGCTCGCTAAGCACGTCCGAAAGATAGATATCGACTCTTTGAAGGCTTGGGGGTTTAATTCTGTGCGATTACCGATGCACTATAATCTATTCACCTTGCCCATCGAAGATGAACCTATTCCTGGCGAACACACCTGGCTAGAAAAGGGCTTTGCGCTCACGGATAGTCTGATCAGTTGGTGTAGTCAAAATGAAATGTACATCGTTCTAGATCTACACGCCGCTCCAGGGGGGCAAGGAAATGACCAAGGCATCTCTGACCGTGACGAGGACAAGCCCTCCCTCTGGGATAGTCCAGCTAACCAGGACAAAACCGTGGCCCTTTGGCAACGAATTGCAGAGCGGTACGTGGATGAGCCCTGGATAGCTGGTTATGATCTGATCAATGAGACCAATTGGCAAATGGAAGGTAACGTTCCATTGCGCGATTTATACTATGAAATTACGGATAGTATCCGGGCCGTTGATACCCAACATATCCTATTTATTGAAGGGAACTGGTTTGCTAATGACTTTACTGGCCTCACTCCTCCCTGGGATGATAACATGGTTTATAGTCCACACAAATATTGGTCCTTCAATGATCAGGCTTCTATTCAATGGGTGTTAGATATTCGAGAAGAGTTTGATATTCCAATCTATTTTGGAGAAACAGGCGAGAACTCCAACACCTGGTTCAAGGATGCGATTCGATTATTCGATGAGCATGAGCTGGGATGGGCTTGGTGGCCCATGAAGAAAGTCGAATCTATCGCAGGTCCTTTATCCTGGATTAAAACCCCAGAATACCAGACACTTTTAGACTATTGGAACAATGGGGGAAACGCTCCTAGTGCGGCCTTCGCCAAAGCTACCTTGATGGAAATGGCAGAAGGGTTCAAACTAGAAAATTGTGTCTATCAAAAGGACGTAATTGATGCCATGTTTCGCCAGCAAAGCTCTTCAGATGCTAAGCCGTTTCGCGTTCAAGAAGTGCCAGGCGTGGTGTTTGCCACAGATTTTGATTTGGGGGGTGAAGGAGTAGCCTATGCAGATTCAGATATTGCCAACTATCAGGTGTCAACGGGCAGTTTCACAGCCTGGAATAACGGCTGGTCCTACCGAAATGATGGCGTCGACATAGAAAGAACACAGGACAATATAAATACCAATGGATTCAATGTGGGATGGCTAGCACCAGGCGAGTGGATGCAATATAGCTTAGATGTGCTACAAGGAGGAATTTATGACATCCATGTCAGAGTAGCCGCGAATGAAGATGGAGGACAATTCTACTTCTCCAGCAATGGCGCCACGCTCTCCTCCCCTGCTACCGTCACCAATACAGGTGGCTGGCAAAGCTGGCAAACGGTCAGTATGACAAATATCGTGTTAGAAGAAAATGATAGCCGCTTACGGTTTCATGTCAATGCGGGTGGATTTAACTTGAACAGTTTCGAATTTGTGCGGAAAGGCAGTGCCGAGGATATTCCTGCCTGGTTTGTAGCTGGGACAACGCAGGATGAACAGCACATCGCTATTTCCATTAGTAAAGCGCTGCAAGGGGTAGAGGGGGCTTCATTATCTGATTTTCAAATCACAGCGGATGGCAATCTCCTTACGGTCACGGATGTTACGCTTGATCCCAACAATCCGCGGATTCTTATCATTGGGATAGATCATACTATTCAATCTCGAGAAACCCTTAGGGCTACCTACACGGGCGATGCTATCGCTGCAGCAGACGGTACAAATTTGGAGTCTTTCTTTCAAGAACAAATCACCAATACCATCGCTACAATACACAGTATCCCGGGAAGAATTCAGGCAGAAGATTACTTCTTCCAATCTGGCATCCAATTGGAAAACACCAGTGATGCCGGAGGCGGGCAGAATATTGGTTTTTTGGACAATGGGGATTACCTGGACTACTATGTAGATGTAGCCACAGCAGGCACCTATCAAGTAGACTTTAGAACGGCAGCCTTAAGCGAGCAAGGACAGGTACAATTGCAGTTGGTACAAGCAGACGGTAGCGTCACACCGCTAGTTACTAGTACTTTCCCCGCAACCGGAGGGTGGCAGACTTGGGCCACCACCAATCAAACGCTAAATTTACCGGTTGGGCGACATCAACTGCGCATGCTGATCACACAACCCTTGTTCAACGTCAACTGGCTTGAATTCACCTTTCTCACTAATACCGAAGAGATTGAATTCCCCATTCGTGCACAACTTTTTCCAAACCCTAGCACTGGTCTAATACAACTCACAGCGGAACTTAATAGAGCGGAAGATGCACTCCTCAGCATCCATAATGCCTGGGGACAGCTGCTGTTTTCTCAAACAATTAGAGGGCAATCTTCTATACGGCAGGAACTAGATTTGAGCGATTGGGTGAATGGGGCTTATTTCCTGACCTTACAGTTGTCGGACGGAAGAAGCTTCAGAGAAAAACTGCTCAAAATAAGCCCAAAGTAAGCGCTAATATGCTAAGGCTATATCCTGCGCCTTTCCACATGGGAATGTGGTTGACGTCAACAGTTCCATCGCTTAGCTTTGGATGGAGTGTTAATTCTGTTCAACCACAAACCATAAACGAATGAATCCCTTCCTCTTTGTACAGTCAAAACGGCTTGCTTATTCTCTGTTTTTGTTAGCCATGACCTTTCCTAGCTTGATTCAAGCCCAGTCGGCTTGCCCAAACCCAAGCTTTCCAGGTTGCCAGGCGCCTAGTCGACAAAAGGCGCTCAAGATCGCTATCATGATAGATGAATCAGGTTCGGTTACTAGTCAGCAGCAAACTCGAATTCGGCAAGCAACTCTAGCCTATGCTACAGAATTAGCGGAAAAGACCAATGAGCGTAATCAAGTAGAACTAGGTGTGTATACTTTCTCAAACCTGGTCAGGACAGTGTTGCCATCCACTGACGTGAAAGGAAGCGCTTTTAATAGTCGACTCAATGCGGTAAAGAGCCTCAACTTCCGAGGTGGAGCCACTCGCTTCTCAGCAGCTTTACAATCTTTAAAATCCCAAAACCCTGCTGACATTGTTTACTTCATCACTGACGGTAAAATAACAGAGAGGCAAAGTATTAAATCTGATGCCTGCACTCTAAAAAGGGGTGGCACTTACCTATTTGCCATCATTCTTGGACAATCTACGAGTGGACTTCCGCTTAGTACCATAGCTGCCTTGACCGGAGGCAGACAATTGAAGCGGAACGCCTCTCAGATTGAACAAGCGGACTGGATGCTAGAGACCTACAATGGCCTGAATACATGCATGATTGGGTTGGCATCGGCAGCAGTTGATCAAATCAGTCCAGAGATCAAATGTCCTGCTCGAAAAAAGGTCACCACCAGTATGGACCCCTCCCGTACCGGCAAAGCAACCGCCACGGACAATTGTGATAGTCAAATCGAAATCACACACGCGGATGTGGTCGGAGAAGGAGATTGTAATTGGGAATGCCAGATAAACCGGACCTGGACCGCTACTGACCAAAGAGGCAATTCAAGTTCTTGCGTGCAAATATTAGAAAAGTCATCTGTCAAAACTATTGAGGAAGCCTTAGCAGAAGGGCCACTCGTATTGGGCTTTACCAGCACAACCTTAACGATAGAAAAGAAAGATGCTAAATGTATCGCCAAATGGATGCCTTACCAGGGGACTCGGACATCCGGATTAAAAAGAGGAAGTCAAAAGGTTAGCGCCAGCTGCCGGCCGGGTAGCAATGCAGTAAATTCCAGCGGAAAAATCACGAATCCGCTCTTAGGAGAGGCTTTGCAGTTAGCGCTGTATCTAAGGGTTGAACCAGATTTTGGAGCCCGCTCGCTAAGTAGTTTATCCTTAAGCATACCTGCTATTGTAAAACAAAACTTAGCACGAAACCCGGATGTCAATGACTTAATGGAAACCACAAATAAAGCCCTGGGGAACCTAATCTTGGTGCCGCACAAAAGGGAACTCCTGAAAGTGCTCAAAGAAATCAATCAAGCCATCAAATTCGATTAAAAGGCAGATCATCGATCATTTTGATTTGAGCTTTTCTTCCACAAATTTATAGGTTGCAGGATCAAAGCGCTGGAACAATTCAGTCTCAATCTCGGCAATTGCATCTGCCGACACCCCTATCTCTGATAGGGCATCTATTAAGGTTTGATACCCATCTTCACTGGTATTCAATTTAGAGAAGGCAGATGCGATCAGTTCCAGCATTTTCTCCTCCCCTATCCTACGTTCCATCGCTAGGAGCTGGAAGGGGCCAATGAGATATCTAGCTGTGCTATTTACTTCATTGAAGCTTTTCACTTGATCCAGGCGAACTAAGTCTTTTTGTTTCTTCAATCTACGGTAGTCAGCTCGCATAGCGGCTGGATCATGTTGTAGAAGGTATTTATAACTAAAATATTCTGCGAAGGATTCCAGGTAAAACCAAAAGAGATTTCCTTCTGCTTGGTATACATCTCCGAAAAGATAGTGCGCTACTTCATGCGAAAGATAAGCAGTCAGGTTTCGATCTCCCATGGACTTCCGGACACTGACAATGGTTGGATAGGTCATAAATCCTCCCCAGCGGGAATTATCAGAAGGAAGATGAGCCATGACATATTTGGTAGGCATGTCAATCTTGGTATAGGCTTCATAATAGGTCGAGATCGAGGAAAACAAGGTGTCTAGGCGGTCAATTAGGGCTTTTTCCGAGATATTGATAAATATGGCTTTCTCTCCTTCCACCCAGTCATAATCCCCGGCGATCAGCATGATGTCTTTACTTGGGCTTTTGCTAACAAAACGACTACCACTCGGCTTCGGTACCCCTCTACCAATATAGACACTCCGACAATCACAATTTGCTTCTAGATCAAAGGTGTATGGATACTTTCGCAAAAAGGCCGGTAAGTTTTTCCCTTTACTAATAATTACCGGATACCACTTGGCTTGTTCACTAGCACGTAGAATACCATAATTATTGGCAATTTTCCCTTTATAATCTTTCTTGTTTTGTCCGGCTTTATAGGTTTTAAATCGCCCATCTGTTTCGATTTGTAAACGGTCAGCAGATTCTAGTGCCTGCTCAAAGGTGATAGAATAGACGGTACAATCATAGCATTTTTCCTTAGTCTTCTTAAAAGCCATCTCCTTATCATTCAATGATACCCGTTTTACCGCTAGGTCACTATGCAACATAAAAGACAAAGTCAGATCCTCATGCCGTAAATGGGTAAGTACAAATTGGCTTTTTAGTCGCCCTTTCTCCAAAGAAATATCGATAGAGCCTTCAAGGTGAGTAGATTGTCCATAAAATGGTATCGCAGTAAAGCATAGCAAAACTACGAGAGAGAGGTTTCTCATAAAATATAATTGATAATTATGATAGAGGAGGCAGCCGTCCTCAGCTAGATTTTAATGGTCGCCTGCATATACGTGATCGCTTGACCGCCAATCAACACTCGTTCACCCCGATCCTCAACTCTTAGCACCCCCTTACGACTGGAAAGTTGCTCCGCTGTTAACTGATCCTTCTTCAGTCGCTTGCTCCAGAAAGGGATCAAACTGCAATGGGCAGAGCCTGTGACTGGGTCTTCGAAGATGGAAGCCTGAGGCGTAAAGAAGCGAGAAACAAAATCGACTGTATGGCCGGGAGCGGTCACAACAATTCCCCCAGGGTCTATATTGATCGTGTTGAGTAAGGCTATATTTGGCTGTATGGCCTCAATCTCTTCTTGCGAATCATACACCAAGACATAATCTCTTGCCTTTAGCACCTCCTTGGGTGTTGCGCCAATTCCTTGCGAAATTATAGCTGGAAGTGAAGCTGGCTGGGGGTCTCGAGAGGGGAAATCCAATTGATACCAGTCTGCTTGTCGCTTTACGATTAATTCTCCACTATTGGATTCGAAGCTAAGCCGATCGCGCTTTGGATAATAATACTGAAACAGTACATGAGCCGTCGCCAAAGTAGCATGGCCACAAAGATCCATTTCTATTTCAGGAGTAAACCATTTGATCGAGAATACATCACCTTGTATCAAGCAGAAAGCTGTCTCCGCCAAGTTGTTTTCTTGCGCAATCTGCAACATCTGTTCAGCCGGCAACCATTCCTCTAATAAACAAACAGCAGCTGGGTTTCCCGCAAATAACTGGTCCGTAAAGGCATCAACTTGATAAAGGGATAAATCCATAGGCAAGCAATTTAGCCTAAGGACACCATTAAGTCAAGGGCAAGCGCATCCTAAAATGCGGAAAGTAATTCATCCTGAGCATCCGCTGTATCGTAGGCATCTGCTTCTGTCAAATGCCCATCAATTTGACTTACCCTTGTCAGTTTACGTCCTTGTCGAAAGACTAACTGAAGACCATGTTCTCTTTCCCACTCACACTCCCCTTGTAAGCTAATGTAGATATCCTGATCTCGGCGGTGTCGCCGTTCCACATAGATATTTCGGAAGTCGACAAAAGACCAAATCTCATGGGCTTGCTTGATGTCCCACAGGGCCTGATCCTCTTCTTCATATCCAATCGCTTCGAGAAACTCCTTACAGTTCTGCCAAATATGAGGAGCCATAATTTCTTTATAGTCCGTTCCTATATTCAGAAAATTAGAAAGGGCGGCATCTGCATCGAGTAAGAATGCTGAGGTTTCGTCAGCAGAAAGATTAGTAAAAGTAACCGGAAGTGAATGCTGGTCCAATAAAGGTATCGGGACAGTAGGTCCTTCCCACCAATCATCAAATCGTTTATCCTGATGTAAAACGCCAATCACGCGGGAAACAATGCTAAGACTCATATTTAGTTTTCTAAGCTATCGTTATTCAACAGCCATTGATGGGATATTCATGAATTCCGGGAACGGGTGTCTGAAGCCTGGTCCAAGAAGTCATTTCATAAGCAAATTAATGAGTCTAATACTATTGTCAATATCCTAGGATAAATACTTTGGGATCTACCGGAAAATTGGTGGTATACCCTGAATTCATTTCTCTTACGAACCCTCCAATTCCTGTAGCCATGCATCTAATTGCGCTCGATTGTGTAGATGTCCATCCTTGATTACCGCTCGAATTCGCTGCGTATTTTCAATGTTGTCGAGTGGGTTAGCATCTAGCAAGAGCAGATCCGCTATTTTCCCTTTCTCCACAGTTCCCAGTTCATCCTGCAAATTAAAATACTCAGCAGGCCGGATCGTAGCAGCCTCCAAAGCTTGGATAGGGCTCAAACCACTGTTGACCAAGAGTCGCAACTCTTCGTGTAAACTAAAGCCTGGGGTGAGGAAAGCAATCGGCGTATCCGTTCCAGCCATGACGCCTACTCCCGCCTCTGGTAAGCGACCTACCATATCATACCCCCATTCGGCGAATCGAATCCCTGCTGAATCCAAGGGCATTCTAGTCAAGCGTTCTGCGCTGCCAAGCCATCTAGCTGCAATTGAATCCGGCAAATACTTAAACTGTTCTCGCCAAGCTGGACGGGCATACACTCGATTGGCTCTAAAGGCCAGGATGGTAAGGGTCGGTACTAACCAGGTATTGTTTTTAGCGAGGGTGGCCAGCACCTTTGCCCGGATAGCAGAATCCTGGTTTTCAATGGCATAACTTCTTTGTAGTTGATGTAAACGGCTGCGTAAATCTCCCCCAGCTTCCCTAGCACCTTCCTTCAATTCATTGCGGCGCGTTTCCATCAGTTTTTCCCAATCTGCCGTACAGGACATTTCCAGGTTACGCATATGCTCAATACTCCGAAGTCCCGCATTGGAAGCAGAAACGACATCGATGCTTAAAGGTACATGTCCGGTCACGGGTAGGCCTTTCTTCTTGGCTGCCTCTAAAACAGCCTCCAATGTCTCGGGCTGCAACATTTCATAGGCCTTAATCAAATCTACGCCTGCCGCCGCCAGTTCATTAACTCTGTTCTTGGCTTGATTAGGGGTTCTGATCCCCACCGAAAGATTAGGCCGGAAAGGAGTGCTTCCGTCATATACACGAGGAAGGCCATCCAATAAAGGCCCTGAGATCTTTAATCTCGGCGTTTCAGTTGGATCGGTGGCCGAAGCCTCTTGATAGGGTTGCATGAGGTCAAGTTGTCCCCCTGTATCTCGAATACTAGTAACTCCATTAACCATAAAAAGCTTAAACATAGAAGGTCCTATGTCTTGATCATAGGTCAAATGCACATGGGCATCCCAAAGGCCCGGGATCAAGAACTTGCCCGTACCATCTATCACTTCTGTGGACTGGGGTAAGTCAATTTCTGCAGAGGGTCCTACCGTTTCAATTTTATTACCGTTCACTAGAACCGTTTGCTGATCTAGCTGCTGTTGCTTGCTATCAATAATGGTAACATTAGTGATAGCCCAGATGGAGGATTGGTTTGACTTTGGATTAGAACAGCCAAAAAGTAGCCCGATCAAGATCAGGCAGATGTATCGTGTCCATTTCATACTAAACAGGTTTGTTCAAAGCTGCGGTCGACAATTTGCCGAGTTATAGATGTATCCTCAAAATAGGGAAAACCCATCCAATTGCAGAAACTCCCTGTCTATTTTACCCTGCCTGCCTTAGTTTTTAGGCCTTCGACTGAGCCTGCTCTTCTAGAAATCGATGAATCGCAGCAAAATCCAAACGCCCCATACCCTTCCGGCGAGCTTCTGCATAGATTTCTTTGGTGACATTCGCCAAGTACAAAGGTTGATTGAGTTCATAAGCGGTAACAGCAGCCAGATGCAAGTCCTTGTGCATCCATTCTAAAGGAAACTGAACCTCATAATCATCTTGTCGTACCATTTCCGCTTTGAACTTAGTGAAGGGAGCAGAAACCACAAGATTGGGTAATGTGTTCAGCAGAAAATCCTTCGTAAAGCCCAATTTCTCTCCTAGTATCGTAGCTTCTGAAAAGATCAGCATAGATTGTGCTAGCATAATGTTGACTAGCATTTTGAAGGCGGCCCCTTTGCCTGTTTCTCCTGCGTGCATAATCTTATTTCCCATCTGCTCCAAATAAGGACGAATCTGCTCCAACTGATCCGCTCTCCCCCCCACAAAAAAGGCCAGTTCTGCTTTTTCTGCGTGTGGTTTGGTTCCCGCCACCGGAGCGTCCATGAAGTCTACACCATGAAGTTTAGCTTCCGCTGCGGCTTCTGCGGTAAAGGATGGATTAACAGTCGTGCAATCCACCCAGAGCGCTTCGGTTTTCATATTGGCCAAGGCGCCTTCTCTCCCGAAGAAGATCGCTTTAACTACCTCTGGAGTAGAGAGCATACTGAATACGATGTCAGCTTCTTGCACTGCAAGCTGTGCGGTGTCAGCTGTTTTCGCTCCGGCTAAAACGAGTGGTTCAATGGCTGCTTTACTTCGGTTATACACCGTCAAATCAGCGCCATGCTGAATAAGATTGGAGGCCATTCGGCTTCCCATGATGCCGAGGCCAATAAAGGTAATTTTCATTGTTGTAAATCTTTAGAATTTCACGCTAAGGGATTGCTCTAGACTTCCGAAGTCTTAAAGACTTCGGAAGTCTAGAGCTCCTTAGGGCTTCGATCGATTTGAAAGAATATATTGCTTGGGAGATTGTCCCACTTTCTTTTTGAACTCTTTAATAAAATAGGAGGTATTCTCATAGCCCACCTCGTAAGCAAGGGAACTCACGGAGCGCTCCTTCTCCGCAAGGAGCTGAATCGCTTTATCTAATCGGCGGTCTTTCAACCATTGCTGAGGCGTCGTGTGGTAAAAGGTTTTGAAGTCCCGGCGGAAGGAGCTAATACTTCTACCTGACAAGTAAGCGTAGTCCTCAATTTTCAATGGCTTGTCGTAGTTCTTCTCCATCAAATCCTTGATCCTCCTTTTCTTGGGCAAGGTGAGGCGGAAAAGAAAATCGGCTAGCTGCTGCTCTGGCACCAACGTATTGATTAAGTGCAGCAACTCGAGCAACTTTAGGCGCAATAGTTGACGATCTCGGATTACTTGATTATCGTAAATTTGGAGTAAGCTGTCTGCGAATACATTCATCATCGGGACGGCACCCAATTTCAGATAGGAAGGCACCTCTTCTTTAGTAAATGATGTTACCTTACTATTCGCTAAAAAAGAATGGATGACATCATCGTCGAAGTAGAATAATAAGCTCCTGAATTTCCCTCCTTTTGGCACCAGGTCTGAAACATAATACAAGCCTCGTGGCGCAAAAAGCATTTCGTTCGGATACACCTTAATCAATTCATCTTCGTAGGTGCGAATATGCTGTTCACCTGAAAGTACAATAGAGATTACATGATTAGAGATATATCCCTGTCGATCCACAATTGGTTGATCCAAAGACTTGGTGAGAATCGCGGTATTGCCATCACGAAGAATCACCTTCACATGTATGTCTTCAAACAGCCGTTGTGGAATAAGGATCATAAACTTTCTCTTTGTTGTTTTCTCTATTCTGGTACAAAGATCACCCTAAGCTCATTATGGAAATAGTCGAAAAACGGAAAAAGTAGTGCTATTCAATCAAAAGTTGTCGCAGAAGACTTCCTCTTTTATCAAATTCTAGAATGGTATCTACTTTCCCCCCTCCT
>JAHQWA010000562.1 GCA_019634045.1 Saprospiraceae bacterium | reverse complement strand
GTAGATATAAATTTAGAATCGACCAAGAAGAAAAAGGTCGAACTACCAAAAAGTACTATTGAAAGATTAATGGCCCAAAAAAGCCGTATCAAAAGAAAACAAGGCCGCTACCGTACCAATAGAAATAAAAATAGTAATTAAAACACCTACCCTTCCCAAGCTGCATGGGGCCATAGTATCTCCTCCACATTCCCTATCTTCGCCCCATGCAGCCTATCCTCTTACATATCGAATCCTCTACTGATATCTGCTCCATTGCCGTGAGCAAGGGAGTGGAAGTCATTGGCTTCAGTGAAACGCGAGAAGCCTACCAGCATGCTTCGCAAATGACCTTGCTGATTGATGCAGCTATGCAGGAGGCGGGCCTGTCACTTGGTGAGCTGTCGGCAGTGAGCGTGAGCTTGGGCCCGGGGTCCTATACTTCGCTGCGGGTGGGCTTCTCTACGGCCAAGGGAATCTGCTATGCCTTGGGTAAGCCCTTGATTACAGTGCCGAGTCTGTTAGCTTTGGCTGGGGGTATGGCGAAGGAGGAAAAAGTCCAATCTATTGAAGATCCAACTACACTTCTTTATGTGCCTATGATCGATGCACGGCGAATGGAGGTTTATCGCGCGATCTATGACCAGAAGCTGGAATCTATTCAGGAAGCGGAGGCTGTAATCATCGATGATTCTGTATTCGAAACCGATCTAGCGCAGGGAAAGCATTTGATTTTGGGGGGAAATGGAGCGCCAAAGACCGAAGAGGTGCTAACGCATCCCCAGGTTCATTTTGTTAGCGTGGTAGCTTCTGCGCGTCAGTTGGTCCCTTTTGCGCTGCAGAATTATGAAGAAGGACGCTTCGCTGATGTGGCATATGTCGAACCTTTCTATCTCAAGCCACCTAATATCACCATTTCCAAGAAAAAATTTCTCTAATTGGGAATGAATTCCCTTTTATGCATTAAGATGTTTGCTATGTGTACCTGAATTGGGTAAGCCCGCGTGCTTACTGCTTTTCGGAGGGTAGAGTTGAGGTGTTTTCTCCTGATTTTGACCTTTCTTTTGTGAAATCTGACCGCTTATCCTGTCTTTTTGCACAAATACATATTAACACATTTTTTTATTTTGATATATTTTTTAGTATTTTTGTCTAGGCTTCACCGTAATTATGTGTTACGATATATTTTAATGCTTTGTTTTGGTATGATATTTGAAGTCGAATAGGTAAGAATTGTTTCTACTGATAAAACAACATAAATATGAGAAAGCAAAAAAATGAAACAGTTGTTCTGAAGAAGGGGACGAACGACATTCCATTGGACTACGCTGAGTTGAGAAAAGCGGTTTTGGTTTTGAGAGCAGTCAACCACAAATTACGTCAAAGAATCATTGATCTGTTAGATGAGAATGAGAATATGACGGTTACGGATATCTACATTAAGTTGCGATTGGAGCAATCTGTAGCTTCCCAACACCTGGCTATTCTTCGTAGAGCTGGAGTGGTAAAAACAGATCGCCAAGGAAAATTCATCCACTATTCATTGGACAAGGATCGCTTGGCTCAAATCTCTAAATTAGTAGAAGATTTGACCATCTAAGCCTTCCACAGGTAATAGATATTAGTAATCCTGAAAATGCTGTGAATCAAACAGATTCACAGCATTTTTTATATGTTTCTTTTGGAAAGATAAAGAAAAAATGCATATTTGCTATGTCTATCTACCACCAAAAAAAGGCGAAAATTCTATGAGAAAGGCTAAGCTTAACATTAACAATGAGAACCTGCAGGTGTCCTCAGAGATTCTCCGTGCCTTGGCACACCCCCTTCGCTTGAGGATTTTAGGTTTTATCGACAGTAACGAAATGATTAATGTCAACAAAATCTATAATACCTTAAAGCTGGAGCAATCTATTACTTCTCAACATCTGCGAATTCTTAGGTTAGCCGGTTTAGTTGAAACAGAGCGAGATGGTAAGTTTATTCACTACCGAATTAATTACGACAAAGTAGGCCATGCTATGAAGGCCATCAATACATTTTTGGAAGAAGAAAATAAGGCGGGGAAAGCCTAAATACTTTACCCCCCCAACGTTTTTCTTTCTAAAAGAATTGACCAAGCTGGATTAGTAGATTGACATTGTTCGAATAGCCGACGCTGAGAAAAGTCGTATTATTCCTTGGGTTCAACTTGCTCACTGGATTGATTAGCATCAACTCCATCCTGGCCTCCCTTTTCTTCATTCGTTCCTTCCGTTTCCTGATCCTTATGCAAGTCATTTTCCCCATCATCGGGAGTGGACGACTGCTCATTTTCAGTAGCTGTATTTGTAGCTTCTGACTGCTCTTGTCCTTCTTGCTCCTCCTCTTTTTCTGCACTGAAGAAGCTGCGTTGGAACAATAGGATATTCAAAACACCAATAGTAATAGAGGTATCTGCTAGATTAAATACAGGCTTGAAAAACTGAAAAGGCTCGCCTCCTTTGAAGGGTAACCAATCCGGATAAATGCCAGAAAACATTGGGAAATAGAGCATGTCTACCACCTTACCATGCAGGAAGCCCGCATACCCTCCGCCTTCCGGGAAAAGGGTAGCAACATCACCATGATAGGTAGATTCCGAAAAAATTAATCCATAGAAAGCACTATCTAATATATTTCCTATGGCTCCTGCCAAAATCAGCGCAAAACTGACCAATAGGCCGAGAGAGGTTTTCTCCGTCTTCATCAAGAGCCGCAGGTAGTAAATCAGAAAACCTACGGCCAATATTCGGAAGAGGCTGAGTGCCAACTTACCGTAATTCCCTCCTAAAGAGATGCCAAAGGCCATGCCATTGTTCTCCACAAAGTGGATTTTGGCCCACTCCAAGCCGAAAATCAAAATTTCTTCTCCATAGGTCATACTGGTCTTTACCCATATCTTGGACCATTGGTCCAAGAAGAGCACCAGAAATATGACTCCAACAACGATACCTGCCTTTTTCAATGCTTTACTTGATTTATTGTCAAGGAGGAGAGGGAGCGATTAGATGGCTTTCTCGCATAACTAGATACGAGTGCGGTACATCCTCCACTTAACGTCCTCAAAATTAAAATGATTACTTCCTCTTCTTCTGTTTGGCTTGAATGCTGAGCGTGGCATGTGGGACTGCCCGCAAGCGTTCTTTACTGATCAGTTTACCTGATTCTCGACAGATACCATATACCTTATTTTGGATTCGGATTAAGGCATTGTCAAGGTGCTGTATGAGCTTCTTCTGACGGGCAGCCATGTTAGAGATGATCTCATTATCCATGGTGCTGATCCCGTCATCTAATCCTTTGATCTTGGTATCAGCATTGTCTGCCATTTCTGATAGTTGCTTCAGATAATACTGTAGTTGCTTTTCTGCCTTTGCTTTCTTTCCTTCTATTAGCGCTTTGAATTCTTCTAATTCAGCATCGCTATAGCGTGTTTTTTCGTCTGGCTGACTCATAAGACCGAATTGTTGTGATCGAATTAAGAGCAATTATCCTAGCAGGAACGAAGCATTTGAAAATGATCTAAGCTCGATCCTTAAATTTAATTTTCTTTTTCCGTCTCATCTGGAATCTCCTCCTGACCCGCCAAAACATCCTCCGTTTCCTTTTTGCGCTTGACCAAGGCGTTTTCGTGCATTTCTTCGTGATCCCTTCTACTCTGAGCAATGTCCATCGCCTGAAATAAAGCCTGCAAGAAAGAGGATGGATCTGCCATGTTTTTACCAGCAAGATCAAAAGCCGTTCCATGGTCGGGTGAAGTTCGTACGGCTGACAAGCCAGCGGTATAATTCACTCCTTTACCAAAAGACAAGAGTTTAAATGGAACCAAACCCTGATCGTGATACATGGCCAAAATTCCATCGAATTTTGAAAATTGAGAGGAGCCGAAAAATCCATCAGCTGCGAATGGCCCCATAACCATCACCCCTTTCTTCTTACACTCCACTACAGCTGGCCTGATGAATTCTTCTTCTTCTTGCCCAAAAACACCATTGTCACTGGCGTGCGGATTTAACCCTAAAACAGCTATAGTGGGTCGTTCAATGCCAAAATCCGTCTTCAGACAATTATTCATCAAACGGATTTTCTGAACGATCAAATTCTTTGAAATGGTGCTGGCCACATCCTTTAAGGCAATGTGGTTCGTAGCTACGCCAATCCGTAAATCATCATTGATCATGAACATCAGACTCTCAGTACTACCCAACTTTTGAGTTAGGTACTCTGTATGACCAGGATGTGGAAACTCTGCCAAGTGCATGGCTTCCTTACTGATTGGAGCTGTTACTAATGCATCGATCTTCTTATCCTGTAGGTCATTGACCGCAGATTCTAAGGATTGCCAGGCATATTGCCCACTTTCCTTCGAAGGTTTGCCTAAGGTAATATTGACACTGTCTTGCCAGCAGTTCAATATATTGACCTTGTTTGAATTGGCCTGCTCGATTTTGTTAATACTTTGAAAGTGAAAATCGATGCCTACGATATTCTTGTGATAAGAGACAACTTTTGATGAACCGTACACGATCGTAGTGCAACGGTCCACGATCTTTTTATGAGAAAGTGCTTTCAATATTACTTCTAGTCCAACACCATTTATATCGCCAATACTAATACCGATCTTCAACTTATCCATTCCTTTCCTTTTTAGGTCATTTGATTATCTAACAGTCCGAGCTATTGGATCGTTTATAAACCAATAGATATGAACGTAGCATATACGTCAAATAGGCTGCAAAGATAATAAATTTGCCAGGTATTGATAGGGACCTGATTTTTTACCAATATGTACCCGGAATTCAAGTAAAATCTTAGGCAATCCGGACTCATCCTAATACATTTGCATTTTTGATCACCGGGAGAATTGTATAGCTATAATTTTCGCATTCGGTCGATCACCAACTCATCCATATTACAATCTAAATCTATGCCCGACTCTACCGTCTCCGTAAATAACCTCTCCTTCATATCTTATATTACCGAGGCTCAAATCAGATCACGTATTCAGGAAATAGCGGTAGAAATGAAAGAACGCTATGATGGACTGCAACCCATCTTTCTCGGGGTACTGAATGGGGCTTTTGTCTTTGCCGCTGATCTCGTGCGCGCCACGGATTTTGAAAGTGTCATTTCATTCATTAAACTCTCCTCCTATCGTGGGATGAAGTCATCTGGCCAAGTGGCGTCCTTGATTGGCTTGGATATAGAAATAAAGGATCGGCATGTAATTATTGTCGAAGACATTATTGATACCGGCAATACAATGCACTCCTTTATTCCTGAGCTGAACGCTTTGGAGCCCGCATCAATTGCTTTGGCCAGCCTGCTCGTCAAACGAGAAGCTTTAGAACACGATATCCCTATAGATTATGTGGGGTTTGAGATACCTAATCGCTTCGTTGTAGGCTACGGGCTAGACTATGATGGTTTGGGGCGACAGCTTAAGGATATCTACCAACTCGCCAAGTGATTTTCTGTATCCTTCTAACTTTACTTTTCAACCGATCAACTCGCTAAATAATGGAAACGAATCTTCAGGAACTTTGTGAAAAGAGCTGTAAAATAGTACTGAAAGCGGGCGCTTTCATAGCAAGTCAGGTGGGAGAAGTTGCTGCGGCCGCCATTGAAGAAAAAGATTTGAATAGCTTAGTAAGCTATGTGGATAAAGAGACTGAGAAGCTGTTAATTGAGGGATTGTCCCAATTGGTCCCAGGTGCTGTATTTTTTACGGAAGAGGAAACGGTAGCACGCCAAGAAGGAGAATGGCGTTGGATTATTGACCCCTTGGATGGGACGACTAATTTTTTGCATCAATTGCCTGTTTTCTCCGTAAGTGTAGCGCTACAGCACCAGGAAGAAACCGTGATCGGAATTGTTTATGAAGTAAACCGACAGGAATGCTTTTATGCCTGGAAAAATGGAGGGGCTTGGATGAATGAACGTCCTATCCAGGTAAGCCCAACCTCAACACTTTCGGCATCCCTCTTGGCTACAGGTTTTCCTTATTATAACTACGACTATATGCAAGCCTACCTAGAGGTCCTACAGTTTTTTATGAAAAATACCCGTGGACTTCGTCGATTAGGTTCTGCCGCAGTCGATTTAGCCTATGTTGCTTGTGGTCGTTTTGAAGGATTTTACGAATATAGCCTCAATGCTTGGGATGTGGCGGCAGGTGTACTTTTAGTAAAAGAAGCAGGGGGGAAGGTAACCGATTTTAAGGGAGGAGAGGACTATTTATTCGGTGGAACGCTGATTAGTAGTAACCACAAGTTGCACCAAGACCTACAGGAGGTGATTCAGCAACATTTTTCTTAGGTAACAGATTGGTCTGACATTTCCCTTGACCCTTAACTAGGGCCGTTTTAGCACGATCTTCCCTTATCTTGTAGGGAATAGGGCCTATTTTAACTTACGACACTTAGACCTCTATCGACTATACAAACTTCTTTACATACCTAGCCAAATGGCCAAATTTATGATCATATGAGAAATGATTACTCCACCTTATTTTATCTTCTATTGATTTGTTGTTGTTGGACGAACAATGGCTTCGCCCAAGATGAAGCAGCCAAATCGGATACCACCAAAGTGGCAAAAAAGGATAAGACCAAGAACCTACCCCTTGAGCCAGGGCGTAGCATGCAACTGAAAACCTCAGAAGGCACTTGGATGTCTGTAGATGTTAGCCCAGACGGAAAGACGATAGCTTTTGACTTACTAGGGGATATCTATCTGCTGCCCATGGAAGGAGGTAAGGCCAAGCGAATTACGAAAGGCTTAGCCTACGACTGCCAAGCACGCTTCAGTCCTGATGGCAAATCATTGGCTTTTGTTTCGGACCGGGATGGCAACGAAAATCTTTGGGTTAAGAACCTTGAAACCGGAGATTCTACTCAATTATCCAAAGAAAAGACAGATGTGATGCAAGCCGCGGAATGGACGCCCGATGGAAACTACCTCATCGCTGCTCATGGCCAACGCAACCTCAAATTGCATATGTATCACAAGGATGGGGGAAAGGGTGTACAGCTGATTAAGAAACCAGAAGGTATGAAAACCATCGAGCCAGCTTTCGGGCCTGATGAGCGCTATATCTGGTTTTCTCGCCGGAATGGAGATTGGCAATACAATGCACAACTCCCGCAATATCAATTAGCGGTTTACGACCGAGAGACAGGTGAAATTGAAGCCAAAACGAATCGATATGGCTCCGCTTTCTCCCCAACGCTTTCTCCGGATGGAAAATGGTTGGTGTATGGCACACGCTATAATACAGAAACAGGATTAGTAAAAAGAAACATCGAAACAGGGGAAGAGTCCTGGCTGGCTTACCCCGTGCAACGCGACGAACAGGAATCCAGAGCCCGCCTGGGCGTATATCCAGCGATGTCCTTCACGCCTGACAGCAAAGCAGTAGTGGCTTTCTACGGAGGGAAACTTTGGAAAATTCCAGTAGATGGCGGAGCTGCTCAAGATATCGCATTTGAGGTGGATGAAACGGTAGATCTGGGACCACTTGTGCATTTTGATTTTCCCATTAGGGATGAAGAAAAAATGCTAGCCACGCAAATCCGGGATGCCGTTCTATCCCCGGATGGCAAGCAATTGGCCTTTACGGCGCTAAATCGTCTTTATGTAATGGATTATCCTAATGGCAAAGCGCGCCGCCTAACCAAGAATGATCATACAGAAGCCTTACCCGTCTGGTCACCAGATGGCAATCAACTGGCCTTCGTAAGTTGGTCAGATGAGGAAGGCCATATTCAAAAGATTGGCCTAAATGAAGGGGCTACAGCCGTAAAATTGACGTCTAAGAGCGGAATCTTTTCTCACTTGGCTTGGGATGCCAAATCTGATCGTATCATCTTCCTAATGGGCCCCACCCAAGCATACAAGGATGCGATTGGACCATTTGCTTTTGGTGCTCAACAGACTATTGCTTGGATTCCAGCGAATGGTGGCGCTATCACTAGGATCAAAGATGCGAATGGTAGAGGTACTCCGCATTTCGTGGAAGGTGATGATCGCATCTATCTCTATCATGGCGGCAAAGGCCTGATCTCTATGCGTTGGGATGGTACGGATGAAAAGGCCCACCTAAAGGTTTCCGGCGTGACTACTTTCCCCGCCAACCCTGCCGATGCACATGCAGCACATGGACATGGACTTCTAGTTCCATCCATGACCGAACCCAAACCAAAGCCCTCCAATGCCTCGCTGATTAAAATGGCTCCAAAAGGGGACCTGGCCTTGGCCAAGATCAATAACGAAGTATATGCAGTTACCGTGCCTAAAATCGGTAAAGAGGTACCTAGTATCAATGTAGCCAACCCGGCCAGTGCCATTTTTCCCGCTTGGAAATTGACAGAAATGGGCGGAGAATTTCCTCAGTGGACAGGGGATGCAGCTCGAGTAACGTGGTCCCTTGGCAATGCCTTCTTTGATTATGACCTGGCCGAGTCCAAGAAGGTAAGGGAGCAACTGAAAAAAGAAAAGAAGGAAAAGGCGAAACAAAAGGACAAGAAAGAGGAAGAAAAGAAAGAAAAAGAAGAAGACAAGAAATACAAGGCAAAGGAGTTACGAGTCAAAGTGGAAGTAGACCGTGATATTCCCGAAGGATCCGTTTTGCTCAAAGGGGCACGATTGGTGACAATGAAAGGCGAAGAAGTGATTGAACGAGGAGATATTTTGATCAAAAACAATCGAATTCAGGCGGTCGGGAAATCAGGATCCGTCAAAGCGCCCAAAGGAACACAGGTGATCAACCTGCGCGGGAAGACAATCGTCCCTGGATTTATCGATACCCACGCACACATGTGGCCTAACTGGGGAATCCACAAAAACCAAATATGGATCTATGCGGCTAACCTGGCTTATGGTGTGACGACCACCCGTGATCCCCAGACAGCAACGACCGATGTTTTGACGTATGGAGATATGGTGGATGCAGGCCAGATGTTGGGGCCACGCATTTACTCTACTGGCCCGGGGGTTGGGTTTTGGGCTTACAACATAAAAAGCCTAGCACATGCGAAGAAAGTACTGAAACAATACTCAGATTACTACAATACCAAAACGATCAAGATGTATATGGCGGGAAATCGCCAGCATCGCCAGTGGATTATCGAGGCGGCCAAAGAGCAAGGCTTGATGCCTACGACAGAGGGAGCCTTGGATTTCAAGTTGAATATGACTCAAGTATTGGATGGTTATCCAGGACATGAGCATGCCTTCCCGATTTACCCGATCTATGGCGATGTCATTCAACTCATGAAGGAAACCCAAACGGCCTATACGCCCACGATGTTGGTAGCCTATGGTGGCCCTTGGGCGGAGAATTATTTCTATGCTACTGAGGATGTTCAAGGGAACAGCAAATTGAACCATTTTACCCCGAAAGCAGAACTGGACCAGAAATCACGTCGCAGGCCAGGTTGGTTCTTGCCGGAAGAGCATATCTTCAGCCGCCATGCTGAGTTTGTGAAAGACCTGGTTGATGCTGGAGGTATTGCTGGCGTAGGGTCGCACGGACAATTGCAGGGCTTAGGCTATCATTGGGAACTTTGGGCCATGCAAGCGGGGGGATTGACACCGCATGAAGCGCTGCAAGTGGCAACCATTCATGGTGCTAAGGCTATCGGCTTGCAAAAGGACTTGGGTTCTTTGGAGGCTGGGAAGTTAGCTGATCTTATCATTTTGGATGAAAATCCTTTGACTAATATTCGCCATACTGATGCCATTTATCAGGTTATGAAGAATGGTCGATTGTACGAAGGAAGTTCCTTGGACGAAGTTTATCCTAGACAACAAAAAGCCCCCACTTTTGATTGGACGACCGGCGCACCCTTAGGTGTACCAGGTATGAAAGATTAGATCTTCTTAGACAAATAGGCTGGACTTGGGGCATCAACTTTCCACGGTCCAGCCTATTTTTAGGAGACACTCTTGCGCTAGGCCTATTCGAGTGGTACCGTGATCGATCTCCAAGTAGGGGAGGGAATACCGCCGTACTTCAGTTTTGATTAGCTCATTAAATTGGATGCTGCGTTGACAGAACTTGTCGATTAAAACTTGCGCTCTACTACTTTTTTGTTCGTAATGACTATTGGTGTATATCCGTTGCTTGATTAGTTCAGGTGATGCTACGAGCCAAATCCCCACAATGTTATCGGTAAGATGCGATGCCACCCAACTGGGGCCAATGGCGGAGCCTTCTATGATCAGAACAGCTGATTTTTTATCGGCTATTAGCGCTTGAACACGCGGCCATTGCCTTTGGTAATGAGCGGATACATCCTCAATCAGCTCATCTATGCCCAATTGCTCATAGTGCTCAATTACATGCTTCGGAATGAGATCCATAGTGGCTTTCCACGGGCGACCAGGGTGCCGAGCTAGTTGATCTGTGGAGATCTGTTCTGCATCTAAGATCTTAACTAGCTGACTAGCCAAGGTAGATTTTCCTAGGTGGGAAGTTCCTCCGATAAGTAAGGTTTTTCCTGTCATATCCGCTTCGGAATTTGCTGAAGAAGCGAGTGTTAAGTAGCGTCACACTACTTATCTATCCCTGCTGTTTCTTCTCCCACATTTTGTGTTCCCGATCTAGTCGTTTATCGAATTTAGTGGGTTGAGGGATCTCGATTTGGCAGACTTGGCCACTTCTTGGATGGTTGAATTCCAAAGCTACTGCCGCTAGAAATAATCCTTTACCCTTTAGAATAAGTCCAGGAGTTCCGTACAACTCATCTCCTAGAATGGGATAACCTAAACGGGATAAATGTATTCTAAGTTGGTGAGTTCGCCCAGTTTCTGGGGTTAATTCAACCAGTGATAAATGTCCATTTTTGATAGAAGGGATCGTACGTACGGTTCGATAAAGAGAGCGGGAGGGTTTCCCTTCGATTGGGGAATTCATGATCCCTTTATCTGGTAGCTTGCCCATACAGACCGCTCTATACCGCTTTTGTATCAACTTGTCTTCAAAAAATTGCCCTAATCGAACATGTGCTAAAGCCGTTTTGGCAATCAGCAATGGACCGCTCGTCCCTTGATCTAATCGATGAACTGGTCGAGGCCAGCCTAAAGCATCCTCAAGCGGACTAGCTTGCAAATTATGACTTAGGGCATTGGCGACGGTGCGATATTGATTGCCGCTTACTACTATTCCTGCGGGTTTATGGATAACGGCTAGATCATCATCTTCCCATAGTACATCTAAGGATAGCGTCAAGGAGCGCGGAGGGCTTAATGCTGGTTCGAAAAGCTCAATTTTGTCTTCCTCTTGTACCCAGTAGGCAGTGCTTTCCATCCTTCCATTGACCTGTAGTGTCCCACTTTTGATGGCCTTCTTTACGCTTTTACGGGAAACCAGTTGAGCAAAGATACCACAGGCATAATCACTCAGTCGTGCTTCTTCTGCTAAGGGGGGGACGATATGTTGGGCGAGTAACTGCAAGTACTTTTTATGGCAAAGTTATAGGAATTTTCATACATTGAATGACAACTAGACCTCGAAGATCGTCTACTCATTTATCTAAATCTTCCCCATGCTTGACGCAGGTCAGTTTTCTAAGTTCATGAAAATCCAAAAGGTTCGCTATCAATTGGCAGAAGAAGTGATAGAGACGGAGATGGAAGAAGAGATTGATCAATTGAAAAAGGTTTCCCTCTCCTCCTTACAGAAGGATCGGCAAAAGTTGGCATTCTGGATCAATGTATACAATGGCATGACCAACTATCTAATTATCAGAAATAAGCTGAAACAACATATGAAGGAGATACCTGATTTCTTTGCGGCAAACCGTTTAGAAATTGGAGGGTATTGGCTATCCTTGGATGATATTGAACATGGAATTCTACGTAGAAATGCCAGGAGGCACTTGTCGGCAGATAGCGCCATTTTAGCGTGGCAAGTGGAACATTTGGATTACCGCATTCATTTTGCCCTCAACTGTGGTGCCTTGTCCTGTCCACCCATTGCCTATTATCAAGCCGACCGAATTGATCAACAGCTAGCCATGGCTATGGATAGCTTCATTGGTGCGGAATTTATCGTCAATGAGGTTTCCAAAACAATAGTTTGTTCTGCTCTCTTTGATTGGTACCGGGAGGACTTTGTAGGGGCATTTCTGAATGATCCTAGTTATGAAGGATTTCAAGTTCAATTAAAACCGTATGATTGGTCCATTTGAACCTACTCAGCCTTTACCTAGGGAGCAACATAAGTGCTAGATTTTTGATCGAATTCGTAGGAGGGAACTATTTCCTTTCCGACAGAGCCTGTTGCCATCCTTCAACTCCTTATTTTACAGTAAGATGGAGCGATACATATGATTTCTGCCAAAAGAGACGTTCCAATCAAGTAAAAGAATAACCCTCAATACACGTGTTGCATTTTGAAAAATATAGAGAAACTTAATATTGTAGGTTTATTTATTATTTTTGGACAGCGACCTCCCAGTAAAGAGAAAATTATCCCTTGACACCATTACTCCAAATTCGCCGGAACGCTTTACCTACAGCAGGCAGTGCATTTTTGGAGTACTTCAAAAAACGCATTATGAAAAAAGGATGGTTTATCATCATTGCACTTTGTGTTGTTCCTCATTTTTTGGCTGCGCAGTTTACCTATCGAGGTTTGAATAAGGAAAGAGAAGTAAAGTCAGGCTCGGGACAGGAATTTGATTCTCCTTTCACCCGTATTCCAGACTTTCACTTTGTACAATTTGCGGTATACCCTGCTAGCACAAATCCAGATAAGTTGATGGCACCGAAAGGTATAGGGGAAGTCTGGTTGATCTATCATCGTGAAACGAAGATCAAGAACCAATATGGTGCTTTTTACATTGTAAAAGCTTTCCAGAATCTCGCCGATGCAAAAACGGCGATCGCTACCTATAAAAAATTGAAAATCAATTGTTGGTATAACAAAGACTTGACTGGCGCTACCTTTGAATTAGTCGGAGTCGCCACCGAGGATTTTCAGGTACAGGCCCTGCCGGGGAACTAGGAAGCTTATTTAATGAGGTAGATACCTTTGGCTTTTATCTCAATGAGTTTCTTCTTATAGAGGCCCCCAATGGCTTTCTTAAAGGTTTTTTTACTCATTTCAAGTTGAGCACGGATGTCGTCCGGAGAGCTCCCGTCGTGCAAACCGAGGAATCCATCATTAGCCCGAAGAATTTGTAGGATTTTTTCGGCATTGGGTTCCACGTGGGCATAACCCTCACGTTGCAATCTAACATCAATCTTGTTATCCGGCCGGATCAACTTGATATATCCTTTTACTTGATCCCCAGGACGGAGTTGACGGAAGACCTCGTTTTTGTAGATCAAGCCTACATGCTGATGATTAATGATCACATTGATACCTAGATCTGTTGCATTGGCTATGATGAGATCAACTTCCTGATCCTGTTCTACCGTAAGATCTTCATTATTGATAAAACGATACCATTTGTTCGTCGCTACGAGTCGCTGACTTTCCTCGTCTTCGTAGAGGTATACCAGATAGCTTTTCCCCTTAAGCATCTCACTACGCTGTTCCCGAAAGGGAACCAGTAGATCCTTATCTAAACCCCAATCTAGAAAGGCTCCAAACTTATTGACTTGTTTTACTTGTAGGAAGGCTACTTGATGCAGAAGAATTTTCGGGGCCACAGTGGTCGCCGTAGGACGATCTTCAGAGTCGTTAAAGACAAAGACCTCAAGCGATTGCTCTTCGGCTAGATCCTCAGGTACGTATTTGCGTGGTAGTAATACCTCTCTTCCCTCCTCATCTGCCAGGTACATACCATGACGGGTTGATCGAACGGCTTTTAAATTATTGTATTGCCCTAGTTGTATCATCTTGCAAAAGTAGAAAGCTGAACCCATAAACCGTCTACATCTGCTCTAATTTCTCAGGAAGGGGTAATTCGACAAAAAAGGTGGCACCTAGTCTTTCCTGGCTTTGAACGTAGAGACGTCCACCGTGAGCTTGTACAATCTGCCTGGAAATACTTAACCCAATACCGGAGCCCTCTTCCTTACTGGTATAGAAGGGAACGAAAATTTCGCTGACCTGATGTTCTGGAATACCCGGACCATTATCCTTGACCATGAAAATGATTCGTTGCTGGTCTTGCTTAATCTCAAATTGTATCAAAGGGTTAGGCGATTCTTCTAAGGCTTGGATCGCATTGGTAAATAAGTTGATAAACACTTGTTCCAAGAGATATTGGTCAGCAAGCATCCCTCCCAAACTAGAGGCGGGGGCATATTCTAGTTTGATATTGGCACTTTGAAGTCTAGGACCGAGCAACTGGACGAGTTGATCGCCAAATTCCTTGACCGATTCAGCTTGGAGGCTTGGATTGGGCACTTTTAGGTATTGCCGATAACTTTTGACAAAGCTCAACAGGCCTTTAGCACGACCTTGAGCGGTGTCTAGTGCATCTTGAATGGCTTGGGTTCCAACCTTTGATTGATCGAGATCCTTGAGCATGATTCCTGCCATATCAGTCAAAGAAATAACAGGTGTTAAGGAATTCATGATCTCATGAGTCAGTACTCTAATGACCTTTTGCCAGGATTCCACCTCCTTCTGATCCAATTGAGAACGAATGTCCTTGATCGTATATAGCCGAATTCGTTTTTGAAGTAAAGAAAATTGGCTGGCTTGTAGTAGCAGACTTTGCGCTTGTGCGCCCTTAGCGTGCGAATATATCTGAGGACTATCCGTAGGCATATCATGCAGAAATTGGATAATCGGCACCTTCCTGAGCACTAATATATCCCAATCTTGAGGGATAATATCTTCTACTACACTACGAGCATATTCATTAAAAATTAGGATACGTCCTTCCTCCTCATGAGCAATGACCCCAACGTTTAGTTTGCTGACCGCAATGTTTAGGAATTCCTTTTGCGCCTCCTGCTGCAATTGTGCGGCTTGGTATCGATCAATGACCTTGTTGAAAGCTCCATAAAGCTTACGGAAGGATCGTCCACTGGGTCTCTGCTGAAAGTGAGTGGAAAAATCATCCTTCTCCAAAGCCTGCAATAACTTGACCAAGTCAAAATTGGTTCGATTAATGAAACGCAGTAGTTCTACGGTCATTAAGAGAATGAGGCTGCATAAAATGAGGATAGAGAATAGCCATTTGCCATCGAATTGAGTGGCAGCAAGGGTACTCAAAAGGGCGAATAAAATCACCAGGCGTATCCCTACGAGTAATGCAAAGCGATTAAAGATCATACTTCTCCATTCTTCTGTATAAACTTTGTCTGGTGAGTCCCAAGGCTTGCGCTGCTTGACTCAAATTACCATTGTGACTATCGATAGCCTTAAGAATTAGCATTTTCTCCACCTCAATAAGGTTATAGGAGTCGAACAGCCGTTGATCATTGAGCGGTTCTGCCAACACAAAATCATCGGGACTAATCTGGTTATGGTCACATAAAATGAAGGCCCTTTCAACAGCGTTTCGCAGCTCCCGGATGTTGCCTGGCCAATGGTAGCGCTGCAATTTCTTCAAAGTGCCCGCTTTGGTATCAACGGCTTTGTCGTACTTTTTGGCAAATGTATCGAGGAAGTGCTGATACAGCAGTGGGATATCTACGGCACGTTCGCGGAGAGGTGGAATCGTGAGGGTAATGGTATTGATTCGATATAGTAGATCTTCTCTAAACTGTTGCTTTGCCACTTGGTCCACGATAGCGACATTCGTAGCAGTGATTAGACGGATGTCGATAGCCTCCTCCTCGTGGCTACCCAATTTACGTACCTTCCTATCCTGTAAAACACGCAAAAGTTTGGCCTGGTTGGCCAACGATAGATTGGCAATTTCATCCAGGAAGAG
>JAHQWA010000561.1 GCA_019634045.1 Saprospiraceae bacterium | reverse complement strand
GCTATACACAAATGCTCTCCACATCACTATTCCGCCATGCGGTGCTAACGCATCCGCTAACATATTGGCTCCATCGGCATGGTTCCTTTGATACTGCTGCGGCCCGGGCTGCCCCTCGGAATTGGCCTTCACCAAAAAGCCCCCGAAATCGGGAATAGCCGCATAGATTTCCTTAACCTTGTCTTTCCACCACTGTTGCACCTGTGGGTCTAATGGATCGGCAGTGGACAACTTCCCTAGCTCCATGGGAGAACTAAATCGGGCCGTCAAATACAATTTCATTCCATACTCCCGGAAGACTTCGGCCAAAGCTGCGGCCTTTTCTATATAATCCTGGCGAAATATTAGAGAATTGGCATTCACATTTGTCACTACGGCACCATTAAGGCCAAGGGATGCATTTGCCCGCGCATAGTCTGCGTATCGCGGGTCAATGTACTCTGGCAGTTCATGCCAATTCCAAATCGAAAATCCAGCATATCCCCGTTCCACCGTTCGGTCCAGATTATCCCAGTGGTTTAGCATCCGTACTTGGGTGCCTGGATTTTCCAAGATAGATAATCCACGAATTGGCGCTCCGTTCTGCAGCAGTCGCAGAAGGTGAAAAGTCCCGTACAAAATGCCTTGCTCATCCTTTGCTGCGAGCACAATATTATCCTGCCCGTTGGTGCTACGGCTTAGTAATAGATACCCCTCACTTTTGATGGATTCCTTTTCCGCTGCGGTCAGGGCTTGATCGATAGCCTTAGATTTTCCTATAATGCCTCCGAAAAAACCACCTTGACTTACACTTTCCTCCAGTACCTCCATCTTCTTATCCAATAAGCCACTTAGGCCTAGTTGTAGTTCTGCTCTAGCGTTTTCAAGAATAGCCCCTTCTCCTTCGATGCTCACCGACCGAAGGGTGTTTTCATATGAGGCCCTCATAGGAAGAGATTCTATTGGGTCATAGCGTAGCCACAATCTATAACCGTCATCAATTGACTGACTTTGCCCCTTAGTAGTGAGGCATAAGAGCAACAAGTACCAGCTGAGGGAATGGGAAAGCAAATTGCGCATGTTGTTGTAAAGTTTGGTTGATCGTTGTTGTTTTGAAGGCTCTGGCAGGGATTCAAATATATGATTTTTTTGCCAAATGCAATCGATTGCGTATGTTCTTAACACTTTACAGAAGGCTTGCATGCAGGCTCAGCGCCGGGAGAGCTTAAATACAGATAAAACGGGGAGAAACATCTTGGAGCTATTTACTCGATAAATGGCTCAGTATCTAATTTAAGTCATGTCCAAAGCCGAAACCTAGGCTTTAGAAATTCGTTGGAATCTATGATGAAAATCTGTAAATTGTTCTTCTAGATGTTTTAAGAATTTTGGCAAAAGCAATACATCCAAAAGCATCCGACCCTAAACATGACTAAATGCCGGTAAGATTTTTATTTTCGTTTATTGCGAAGGTCGCTCTGGCCTTTGCATCACTCCTATTGTCTCCCTCCTCGGGGTGTAGCCAATCGAATGCCAAGTTTTTACACGCGATTGATAGTTTTCAAACGATATACCAAACCGTAGAGAATGACAGCTTACAACTGGAAGGCCTGACCCTCGTCGGGCACAGCTACCGCTATGTCAATATGGATAGCTCCAAGTATTACTTGTGGAAAGCTATCGCCATGCATAAGAAAAAAAACGTCAACAGAAGAATGCAGGCTTTTGCCTATAATGTGATTGCGGATATCTATCGTACAGAACCGAACAAAGATAGCGCTCGGTTTTACTATCAGGAGGCATACCAGCTTTTCCAGGCAGAAGAAGACAAAACTTATTTACTGGCAATCGCTCCCCCATACGGTTATTTTTTGGCGAAAAACCATGAGCAAGAAAGAGGGATACAAATTTTTCAAGAGGCGATTGCTATAGCCCAAAAGAAAGAGGACTTCCATAACCTTAGCTTCTTGTATGGGAGCCTAGGCATGATTTTTTACACCGAGCAAAGAGATAATGTGCGGGCCATCGAAGTATATAGGAAAGGGATCAAGGCTAGTGATCAAATGTCCGATGAGATCAACTACCAAAGAATACATTCTACCATACTCCTAGGTCTGTCTAATATCTTTTTGGATGAGGGACAAATGGACAGTACCATCCTATATGCTAGCAAAGCCGCAGAAATGGCCAATGCCGGCGAAATCCCCCAAAAGGTTGTCGCAGCCTATAATAATTTATGCGAAAGTTATTTGCGCAAAGAAGAATATGCCCTTGCTAAAAACTTCAACCTGCAAGCCGCTGAGTTGAACAACTTTGTTAAGGATATTTCTGCTACCATAACGACTGCTATTCATACACAAGCCTTACATTTGGCTTTGCGAAATTATGAGGCATGTACGGCAGAAGGAAATAATATTCTGACCCTGTACAGGGCTTCCTTATCCCCTAAAATGAAGGAGCAGGTGTATGAAAATCTATGCGAATGCTATGTCATGCTGGGGGACGCCAAACAATCCATTAACGCTAAGGATTCTTTTTCGCATTATGCCCAGCAAAGACTCAATAAAGAACAGGAAGCGTCCCTGGCAAAGTTGTACAATGAATTTGCGATTAGAGAGCAAAAAATCGAGAATGAAAGCTTGCGAGCCGATCAAGAAGAGGCAGAAAAGCTGTTGCAATTTCAGCGTTATGCCGCCATTGGACTAATTCTGGGGCTGGGCTTTGCGATTGCCTGGGCGATCACCTCCCATCGTTCCAACCTGGAAAAGAAAAAACACAATGCAGAACTAGAACACCTAGTCCATCAACGTACCGCTGAATTGCGCATGACTAATATGGATCTACAACAATCCAACTACGAACTCAGAACCTTAACCTACATTGCCTCCCACGACATTAAAGAACCTATCAGAAATATCGGTACTTTTGCAGGCCTCATTCAACGAAAGTTGCCAGAAAAAGAACGCGAAGAACTCAGGCCAGAATTCCAAGTGATCCAGAAAAGTGCTAAACGCCTTTACACCCTCATTGAAGATTTTACGCACTACATTTCAATTTCCAAAAACAAGGAGCTGCCCAAGGAGGTCGTCGATTTGGATGCTGTGATCATGGCTATTCAAGAAGAGGTTACTAGCGAAGGCAAATACGAGCACGGAGCAATAGTGAATGAGGGTTTACCGAAGATTGTTTCCCATCCGTCCGCCATATATACCATTTTTCGCAACCTGATCGATAATGGTTTGAAATACAATGAGTCGGAAACTCCACTCGTAAGCCTATCCAGCCGAATCGAGGAAGGTTCTGTTCGAATCTTAGTAGTGGACAATGGAATCGGTATTCCCGACCAATATCAAAATACCATTTTCGAGATGTTTAAAAGGCTGCATAACCAAACTAACTACCAGGGATCTGGTGTTGGGCTGGCGCTTGTAAAACTACTCCTAGGTAAACTCGGTGCAACGATTGAATTAGAAAGTGAACTGCAGAAAGGCACTTGTTTTATCCTTAGTTTCCCTCAAGAAGCCTGATTTCACGAACCTATCGATTCCTAGGGAAGAGCAGTCATCATCTTTGGCCAACAGTAAGTGCCCTCATCAGTGGTAGCTATCGCTTGATAAACATAGTTTCCAGCAGGTAATCTAAGCTGATTAGGATTTACCTCAATCTGATGAACACCTACGCCTCGCCTTTCATTCAATAGAGTAGCAACTTTTCGTCCAGCCAAGTTCCAGAGTTCTACTTTTAGCTCAGCAGCTTGCTTCAAATCGATAGGTATAG
The DNA here is from genome assembly GCA_019634045.1 of Saprospiraceae bacterium. Taxonomy (GTDB): domain Bacteria; phylum Bacteroidota; class Bacteroidia; order Chitinophagales; family Saprospiraceae; genus DT-111. Next base: position 16,704 of record JAHQWA010000561.1, on the reverse strand, counting down.
TTGTCTTCTCTAGGTAGGGATTAGGAAAATTCTGTCCTAGCTCAAAAACCTTCTTAGTTTCGTGTTCTATGCGCCCGATCCCTGTAACTCCACTTCCTTGCACTGTGATTTCTAAGTAAGAACTATATCCATCTATTTCTGCGTTTTCCTCCAAGGTAGCCATTTGCTGATCATAGCCATCTGAAAAAACCATGTCATTGGCTAAAGACATAGGATCGGTACCATCAGGGTAAAGGGCAGCATTGCTCGTGTAGATCGCATTTTTCGTTTCTACGGGGAAAGTCAGCTGTGAAACAGCAGCATAAGAAGAGCTGACGTATACTTGGAAATGGATATGGCAAATCCTCCCATTGTACCAGCCCGGAAAAATGGTAGTGAATTCCACCTCCCCATTCGCGTCGGTAAATTGATATCCCCGCAGGTGAGTCGCATCGGCATCACCTGGATTATTGTTCGTATTATAACCAGAATACACTCCTTCATTGGTACAATGCCAGATATTAACTCGGACATTTTGCATCGGCCCGCAGTTTTCAAGCCCTAACACTTTAAGTCGTACCTGCAAGGGTACACCTGCCTGACCTTCCGTGATATCCTGACGAAAAAAGGTATTATTCTCTGTCAAATCCAATGGAAAAGGACCAGCTGTTTCAGAAGGAATTAATACACAATCATTAGTCACTTTCAGTGGCGGTTTGCGCTCAGCCATGGCTTTTGATTTCGGTAATACTAACCCTAGACTGGCCAAACCAGCTCCTTTCAGAAAGTCTTTTCTTTTCATCATCTCAATTTTGAAATTAATACGGTGATAAAAAATACTCCTGAGATTTCAAGCCTCATCCGGTAGCCAAACTGCTGCGAATACCCATGATGAAGTTGAAACCCAGGAATATCGATTGTCCTAAGCGGAGTGTGCTTACGCCTTAAGGGGACATTTTTATTAGCCAAATTATCATGTAGCAAAGTATCGCGAAGAATGGGAGAAGTTATACGACTATAGTGTGGGTGAGCGTATAGCCGTCATTGGTGTTACCCGTAGTATTTCCCATATTACCTTCCAGACTATCTGAGAAAACATTGTCGCTTGCATTTGAAGTATCAAAGTCCCCGTGATAGGCCGAGGTAGCATAGACCGTTTTGGAGATGCCCTCGGGGAAGGCAATTTGGGACACCAACAATGAGTTTTCATTTGAGTCCAACACCTCTACATGAATGTGGGGCGCTCTACTTGGATACCAGCCAGGATAGATGGTGATGAAGGAGACTTGCCCATTGGCATCAGTGGTTTGCCTACCTCTCAAAAAATGTACATTGGAATAGTTGGCGGACTGCATTGGAGTCCCGCCGTATTCTGAATAGTTACCGTCGCTGTCGCAATGCCAAATATCCACCAGCACCCCTGCCATAGGAGCACACTCATCATCCTTACTTTGAATGGTAAGGGTTACTAGGAGAGCTATTCCCTCTCGATCAGAGACGATATTAGCTCTTACCAAATCAGCTGGTGTTTTAATCGGGAATGGGCCTGCGGTTTCACTAGGAGAAAGTGCACAATCACCAGTCCCACCACCTCCCGGTGTAGTTAAATCCTCATCCTTGCTACATCCTGCAACTACTGTAGGTAAAGCGATGATGGTCCCTAATCCCTTTAAGCTTTGCTTGATAAACTGTTTTCTTTGCATGTTCATGTTGTTTTTGATCGAAATACAGGAACAAGCTACGGGCAATCCAAGGAGCCTGCCGGCTTTTGTGGTGAAAACAGGAATTGCTGGGGTGAATGTAGGAGAGCAGGCCCCCTTGAACTGAAAATAAGGCTAGCTGCTTTTTTGCTGCTTGAAAGCCTGCTCGAAAGAAGGGAAGTAGCTATTGCTGATGGGAATCTCCTGTTCTTGGATATGAATGGTTCTGTTTCGGACAAATTCGATGGCGCCCAAGGCAACGATATAGGAACGATGTACACGGCAGAAGTGATCAACAGGAAGCATTTCTTGTAGTTCTTTCAAGGTAATGCGTACCAATAGGCTCTGCTGATCTTTTAGCCAAAGCTTGGCGTAATTGTCCATTCCTTGCACCAGGAAGATGTCTTTTGGCCAAACTCTAGTCGTCCCGTAATTTACCTTTAGCAACAAGGGGGGAGACTCCACTGCACCAAGTTTAGCCTGATACCAATCCAGCGCTTTTTCAATAGCTTGATTGAATCGCTTAAAAGTGAAGGGTTTCAATAAATAGTCAATGGCTTTTAATTCATAACTTTCCACCGCATATTCCCGATAAGAGGTAGTGAAAATAACCATAGTATCAGGGGCCAACAGCTTCGTAAACTCTACCCCTGTCATAGCAGGCATTCTGATATCCAAAAAGATTAAGTCCACTGGGTTTTCCCGAAGAAATTGTAGAGCACCTCCGGTCTTGGTAAAGGAAGCTTTCAAGTCTAGTTGATCTACTCTTTCAGCAAAGGTCTCTATTACTTCAAGTGCCGGACGTTCATCGTCTAATGCTATGGCGGTTAAGGTCTGCATAGTTTACAATTGAATCCTTAGGTCTACTTCATAATCCCTTTCCTCGTCTACAATGGAAAGTTGATGACGGTCTGGATAAAGCAAGGATAATCGTTTGCGGGCATTGGCCACGCCAATCCCACCGGAGGAATGGGCATCTGTTCGATTGACTTTGCAATTGTAGGTTTTGAGCTGAATATGATTCTCTTCAATGCCGACGCTGAGTTCTATTTTGGATGGTTCATCCGGATTGACCCCATGCTTGAAGGCATTTTCCACAAAACTAAATAGAATGAGCGGAACAATGGTGAGTCCTTCCGGGTTTCCTGCTAATTCGTAGTGCAAATTGACGCTATCTCTCAATCGTGATTTTTGTAGATCTAAATAGTTCTGAATGTAATCCAGCTCCTTTTCTAATGGCACGGTGTCATTCTCTGCGTCACGAATAACATACCGCAAAAACTCGGAAAGTTGAACGACAACTTCCGCCGTTTGGTCATTCTTTCTTACGGCCAAAGCATAGATGCTGTTAAGCGTATTGAACAGAAAATGAGGGTGAATTTGAGATTTGAGCTGATTAAGTTCGGCCCGCAATTTGGCTTGTTCTATATCACGGAGGCGCAACTGGGTATGGTAAGAAATAGATCCCAGCACACTTACAGCAAATAGTAGGACAATATGACTGAGCTCGCTTATAGCAGCGGGTTTTGCAGGGAGATCTCCTGGTCTAGGACCCATGGGCGGAGGCCCTTTCGGAGGTCCAGCATTCCATACCAAGCCAATCACATCAGGTAGCCACAAGATTCCCGCTAATCCTATTAAGACCAAAAGAAAGTATTTGATTTTTGCTTCCTTGAGATAGAATTTCGGTATGAACTGAAGATGATTTCCATAGACAAACCCAATAAAGAGCAGCCAAGACATCAGATTCTTAATATCATTGGGACTAGATAGCAAGCGATCAAATTGCACAGCACTTCTGAAGGACAAAATACTGGGTAAAAACAGAACCGCTATCCACACCATAGCATGTAGAAGAATAGTATAAAGGGGCCTTCGCAAGGTTCCCATACATTGAGTAATTTATTCTTGTGGGAAGTTACTCAAAAAGGGCAGAAACAGTGGAAGTAATTGGTTAATGCCCGAATTTCTGTGGTGAATTGAGAAGAAAGGGCAAAAAAGAAAATGGATGCCTCAAAAAGTACTCAGGAAATGCCGTGCGCTTCTAGTGTTGACATCCATCATAATGCTAATCTACTCTTGCTTGGGTTTTGATATGCTTGGCTATTTAATCAGGCGCCAAGATAGATAGAGCATCAGTACTTAGTCTTCTTACTTCCCGAAACGCTGAGGTACAGCTAAAACAGACTCCAAGGCAAGTTTGCCTTTTCTATCCCGATCATATAGAAGCGGATAATTCGTTCTCTTGGGTATGGGATAGCCATTTTTCCAGGACATACCGTCATGCAATCCCCATAGTGTCACCCTATCAATTTTATCTCGCTTTTGGTAAAAAATACTGAACAGTTCCGCATAGCGATCTGCCAATTCTTGTTGCTGAGCAAGGGGAAGTCCTTCCGCATAAGGATCAAAAAACGCCTTGAATTCCTCTAATTGAAACTGCTTGTCACTCATCACGCTTCCTATCACCTGGCCTTCTTTCGTAAGTGGTAAAACATCCACATCAAGTTCCGTTATCATCACCTTTACCCCAAGAGAAGCAAAAGAATCAATAGCGGCTTCTATATAGGTATTCTTGGGATAATTAAGTCCCCAATGTCCTTGTATGCCAACGCCATCGATACGAATATCTGCCGCCTGCAACATGCGGACTAACCTCATTATTCCATCTCTTTTTGCTGGCCGCCAAGCATTAAAATCATTGTAGTATAATTCGGTATTGGGTGCGTATTCACTTGCATATTTGAAGGCCAATTTCACTAAGTCATCTCCGTTTCCTATACCTTTGACCCAAGTTGTAGGTCGATAAGAACCGTCGTTATCTATGACTTCATTGACGACATCCCAAGCATGCACTCTTCCCGCGTATCTTCCCGCTACAGCTTCAATATGAGCCCGCATTCGGTCCGCCAATTCCTCTGGACTTTTCGGTTGCCCCTCTTCATCCTGGAAAAACCAGGCAGGAGTCTGGTTATGCCATACCAAGGTGTGGCCTACAATGAATAGATCATGCTCCTCACCAAATTGCACTAATGCATCAGCAGGCTCAAAATTAAAAACGCCTGGCTGTGGATTTATAGGACCCGCTTTCATGACATTTTCAGGTGTGATCGTGTTCAACTGACTCGTAATAATCTCCTGAGAAGCCCTGTCTTTTCCTGAAACAATATCTTCATTTAGTGCGCTACCTATTAAAAAGGCGTCCTTGTATGCCTCTTGCAAACTCAAGCCTTCGGTCGGTGTTGGCGCAGGTTCGGATGTGGAGCAGCTGAATAGCAGTACAAAGCTAGTTAGATATAGTAGGTTGAATTTCATGTGCTGGTGTTTTCGTTTTGTCCGCTATTGTGATGCTAATCAATTAGGATTTGGCTGGTGTAATCCATTTTTGCCAAGCTTGATAACTCGCCTGCCTTTGCTGTGCCTTGGGACCAGGAAGGACTGAACGGGCTTGCTGGTGTAAAGACTTGAGCGCTTCCATGCTCTCATACCATCCTATCTGTAATCCCGCCAAATAGCTAGCTCCAAGCGCTGATACATCCGCCATCTCAATCTGAGTAACTTCTCGCTCTAATAGATCTGCTAGAAATTCAATAACGAAGTCATTTTTGGTAATGCCACCGTCTATTTTGAGCGTACTAAGGGATGTCCCTGAATCTGCTTCCATCGCCACAATCACATCTTTGATCTGATAGGGAACAGACTCCACGGCAGCTCGGATCACATGGTCTTTAGTGGTGGCAAAAGTCATCCCTTCTAGGCTAGCTCTTCTTTTCATATCCCAATGTGGCGACCCTAATCCACTAAAGGCAGGAATAAGATAAACCCCTCCATTATCCTCCACGGAGCGACAAATGCTTTCCAATTCAGTGGTTGACTCAAAAAGCCCCAGTTGCTTTCTTAGCCATTCGATAGTAGCACCCGCAGAAACGATGACACCTTCCAGCGCATAATCGGTGCGCTCGGCAGTACTCCAACAAATAGTGGTGATCATGCCATTTTCTGAGGCAGTAGGTTTATTACCAATATTCATTAGAATCGAACAACCCGTACCCAAAGTAGCTTTGGCTATGCCGGACTCAAAGCAGCCCTCTCCAAAGGCGGCTGCGTGCGAATCTCCAATCAATGCTGCAATGCTAATCTCATGAGCCAATAGACCTTCTAAATCACTGACACCATAGGCGTGAGCGGAAGGCTTTACGTTGGGTAAATTCAGTTTGGTCAAACCAAAATCCGCTAACAGCTCTTTGTCCCACTGCAAGTCATGTAGATTGAAGAATAAGGTTCTAGAAGCATTGGTGTAATCGGTGCAATAGGATTTTCCCTTGGTCAATTTGTACAGCAGCCAACTGTCAACCGTCCCAAAAAAAGCTTCTCCTTGATCGATCGCCGCCTTGACTTCTGCATTATTTTCGTATAACCAGATGACCTTTGTACCGGAAAAATAAGGATCGATTATTAGGCCCGTTCTTTGGTTGATTTTGGATGCCATCCCCTCGTTTTCAAGTCTGGCGCAAACCTCGATCGATCGCTTACATTGCCACACCACCGCATTGTACAGTGGCTTCCCATCTTTATTCCATAACACGAAGGTTTCTCGCTGGTTGGAGATACCGCAAGCTTTTATGCCTCCCAAGTTTCCGCCTTCAGACTGGAATCCCTCCAAACAGCTGCTGATGGCTAATAATACATTTTGGTAAATTTCTTCCGGATCCTGCTCTACCCAATCCTCTTCTAGGTAATAGGTATGTAAAGGCTCGGATGCCCTGTAGACTACCTTTCCTTGCTCATCAATGAGTAGGGCCTTGGTGCTGCTGGTGCCTTGGTCGATGGCCAGTATAAGCTGTGATTGATCTTTCATTACTCGGTCTTTGCATGTGCTTTATCAATGATCACAGCTAACAGAATAACCAAACCCTTAATCACCTGTTGCCAAAAGGGGGATACATTCAGTAAGACCAGACCATTATTAAGCACCCCAATAATGATGGCTCCCAAAACTGTGCCTAAGATAGTGCCTCTTCCTCCGGCTAAAGATGTCCCCCCAATTACCACCGCAGCGATGGCATCCAATTCATAACTCATACCTGCATTCGGTTGCGCCGAATCCAGTCGAGCGGTGACCAATAATCCACCAATGGCGGCCAGCACTCCCGCCAGTACATATACCTGTATTTTGATTCTAGCTATCGGGATACCTGAAAGCCGAGCAGCGTTTTCGTTTCCACCGATCGCATAAATGTATCTTCCAAAGCGGGTTTTACTAGCCAGGATGATGGCTGCGACTACGACTAGACCCGATATCCACACCGGCATGGGCACGCCCATCAACCACCCCGTGCCTAGAAACCCCAAGCTGTCACCTAGTCCCGTAATGGGATGGCCTTCCGTCCATAACATCGTCAAACCTCGCGCCATCGTCAACATGGCCAATGTGGCTACGAAGGCAGGAACTTTAAACTTTGTGATCGCATATCCATTGATAAACCCCATCGCCCCGCCTACTGTCAAGCCGGATAAAATAGCTCCAAGCACCGTAAATCCGATGAAAAGATTAACTGAGGGAAGGCTAACCCCATACTTCAACAGGCCAGCTGTAATGGCACCGCACAGGGCCAAAACAGAACCTACAGAGAGATCAATACCCGCCGTAAGAATGACCAACGTCATACCCACAGATATGCACACATTTACAGAGATCTGACGCATTACGTTCCAGAAATTGTCAGTGGTCATAAAATTCTCAGCCGTGAATGCCAGCACGATGCAGAGGCAAAGCAAAGCCACTAATGATTGGAATTGAGCAAGGGTAGCTGTTTTCTTTAGGATGCTCATGATGGTGTGTTTTCTGGAATGCAGGCGTTCATGATCTTATTTTCTGTAGCTTCTTTCCGATCGAAGGTAGCGGTGAGTTGGCCGTCAGCCATGACCATGATTCGGTCGGCAATGGCTAATACTTCTGGAATCTCTGAAGACACAACCAAGATAGATATGCCTTCGCCAGCCAGTGTTGAGATGAGGGTATATATTTCTCCTTTAGCATTGACATCAATTCCTCGCGTGGGCTCATCTAAGATCAACACCTTGGGGTTTCTTTCGATCCACTTGGCCAGCACTACTTTTTGCTGGTTGCCTCCACTCAATACTTTAATCAATTGATCGGGATGACTGGCTTTGATTTGCAAGGATTCCACGTATTTCTTATACAACTGTGCTTCTGTTTGCGCATGTAGTAGTCCCCAGCGTGTCAATTTCTCCAGTACGGTCAGGCTAATATTCTTCCGCACCGACATCCCTGGGATGATTCCACTGTGTTTTCGATCTTCCGGTACCAAAGCCATACCCGCTTCAATGGCTTGCTTCGGGGACTTAAAGTGTTTTTGCTCATCGTCTATTCGAATCGTACCACTATGTACATGCAATCCAAATAAACACTCGCATAGCTCCGTACGTCCGGCTCCCATTAAACCATAAAGCCCCAACACCTCCCCTCGATGCAGGTCAAAGTTGATATCCTGTAAAATGGGCAAATGAGGGTTGGCTGAGTTTGGTAAACTTAGATTCCGCACCTGCAACATCACTTTTGCATCGGTTTGCCTGATGGCTTGGCTGGTCTCCAGGGTTTCCCGACCCGCCATAAGATGAATGAGTTCAGCTCTCGATATATCCGCTATCGCACCTTGTCCTACTACCTGACCATCCCGCAGCACCACAAAGTCATCAGCAATAGTATACAGTTCTTCTAGTTTGTGAGAAATGTAAACGATGGAATGACCAGCTTCTCGCAACTGATGAATAAGCTGAAAGAGGGTGTCTATTTCTTGCTCGCCAATGGCCGAGGTGGGCTCATCCATGAATAGTACCGGAGCGGAGGTCAATAGGGCCTTCGCAATTTCGACAATCTGCTGCTGCCCCACTTTCAAGGAACCCACCCTAGCTGATGGGCTGATATCAGATTGTAATCGCTCCAAAAGGGCCGCGGTCTTCTCCAACATTTGTTCCTCCTCCAAAAAGCCCCACTGCTGGGTTAATTCCCGCCCTAGGAATACATTTTGAGCGACTGTCAACTCAGGAATTAGATGTAGTTCTTGATGAATAATAGCTATCCCCAATTCCTGCGCTTCTTTTGGACTGGCAAAGCGCACCTTTTGCTGTTGAAAGTAAATCGAACCTTCATAGGTTGTATGAATACCCGACATGATTTTTAGTAAGGTAGATTTCCCTGCCCCATTTTCCCCGATTAAGGCTAATACCCTACCCTTTCGCAATTGCAGGTTCACCCTATCCAAGGCGGTAACTCCAGAAAACCGCTTGGTGATATTTCTTGCTTCCAGCGTTACATCCATCCTAACTAGAAATTTGTATAACGATAGGAATGACTTCCACGGATTGGAGCCTTAGATGTGCTTTATTCAATTCCAAAGCTCCCTGAAATCGCACCTGGTCCCCTACTTTGACTGACGCACGAAAACCAGGAATTACTTCTGCCCTGATCTTGGCATTAAGGGCTTCAGAAATGGAATTGAAATCTGCAGTTCTATCATAGTCATTGAGTTGAATCAAACCCGATGCATCCCGGATGGCGTTTCCAAATACGAATTCCGTTTCAAGCTCTATGGTACGCTCTCCTAGGTCAACTATTACATGATCCTCATGAACCCTAATCACCTCACCCTCTCCTTTCACCTTGAAATACCCGATGCTTCCTATGCCCAGGGCTTTGGCTTCCCTTTCGAAGGTCGCTGCGGGTTGAGCCTCCAAGCGATCGAGTAGTTGCCCAAGAGTGGTGGAACTATCGTAGACCGCCAAAAAGCCATCTTCCCAAAGCCCTTCTACAAAGGCTTTCGGATCAAACTCCACCTCCTGCTCTTCCGCTAATTTCTCGTCCAGCGGAAGGAAATAGACAGAATGGTACAGTACAAAGCCTGCCATCACTACTCCAATTAGATATTTCATGCCTACGTGATTCTATTTCTCGCTGCCATAAGCCACATAATCGCCAACATTTTCTTGGGTCACAAGCTCTACAGCAACTGGTATTTTCTGAGCAAATTCTCGCTGTCCCTGGATATATTGGTCGGCAAACCGAGCAGCCGTTTTTGCCATCAATTTGGGAAACTGCATACCGGTAGCCAGTATCTTTTGATCTTGAATAGAATGGACCACATCAGCGGCTCCATCAAAGCCAAAAACCATAACCTCATCCGCCTTTCCCGCAGCCATCAACGCTTGATAAGCCCCCATAGCCATGCCATCATTCCCACAGAAGACCCCATCTATATCAGGATGCACCTGCAAAATAGATTCCATCACTTCCAAGGCCTTGTTACGGTCGAAATCCGCACTTTGCTGTGCTACCATTTCCAAGTCTGAGTAGTTGTCTACCACTGAATGAAAACCCTTAGAGCGGCTCCAGGTATTGTTATCTCCTACCAGCCCTAAAATCTCAACATACTTGCCGCGCTTATTTAGTTTTTCGACAAAGTACTTGCCTAAGGCTACGCATCCTGAATAACTGTCGGATAAAATCTGGCTAACGGCCACTTCCGTAGCATTCACTTCCCGATCCATGCAGAAAACGGGAATCCCTGCTTCCTTCGCCATCCGAACGTTCGCAATGGAACCATCGGCATCCGTGGGATTAAACAGAATCGCGGCATAGCCAGCGGTAATGGCATTTTCAAAATGATCTGTCTCTAGGGCGGTGTTGTTTTGTGAGTCAAAAATGGTGGTTTCGTACCCCAATGACCTGGCTTCCTCGGCAGCTGTTTCCGCCAGTACCACGAACCAAGGGTTATTGAGCGTCGAAATGACCACAGCCACCCTTTGCTTGGCAGCAGAGTTGCTCACCTGATCGCCACATCCCGAGAAAACGGGGAGGATCAATAGAAAAGTGATCCAGCCGATTATAGCTCCTAGTCTCATTCTGTTAGCTTTCTAATTTGATTAAATCCGCAGCTTTTGCTGCAATACCTTGGGCCGATATTCCGTAGTGTCTGAAGATCTCTACTTGCGAACCAGTAACGGTATATTCATCGGGAATCCCCATAATGTGGAAAGGGTTTCTCGCTCCCTCTTGTAATAGATAAGCAGCACAGGCTTCTCCTAAACCTCCATGGACCATATGCTCTTCCACTGTGATAATCGGCTTTCCACTTGCCACCAATTTGTCCAGTAGTTCCGTATCCAGTGGCTTAATCGTATGCATGCTAACGACTTCGGTCAAAATGCCGGAATGCTGTTCTAGTTCCTCCGCCGCTTTCCAGGCTGGATAAACCGTTTCCCCTGTAGCTATGATCGCTAGATCCCCACCTGTTCTTACTACCCTGGCTTTTCCTATGTTCACGGGCAAATTCGTAGATCCAATGAAAGGCATCACCTTTTTACCCAAGCGCATGTAAAAAGGAGTTTGTAGGTCAACTGCCCGTTGGATCAGGTGTGCCGTTTCAAAATTATCAGCCGGAGCGGTGATGATTAGATTATTTATAGCCCTCAACACGGCAAAATCATGCAGGCTATGATGGGTCGAGCCTAATATGCCGTAACTAACCCCAGCGCTAATGCCAATCAACTTCACCGGATTATCTGAATAGGCTACATCATTCTTGATTTGTTCTAGCGAACGAGCGGTGAGAAAACAGGCCGGAGATACAGCAAATGTCTTTTTTCCCGCTGATGCCAGCCCGGCAGCCACACCTACCAGATTTTGTTCAGCGATTCCTACTTCCACAATTTGTTGCGGAAATTCCTGACTAAAGGGCACGAGTTTCCCAGAACCCCGAGAATCACTGGTCACGACAATGATATCACGATCGCTGGCAGCTAATCGCTGTAGCGTTTCCGCAAAGACGATCTGATTAGCTTTACCCATGATTAGATCCTTCTCTTCTATGACGTCTAATTTCATGGTTTTCTATATTGATGCTTGAGCATGATCCAATTCAGACATTGCCTGCAAATATTGTGTGGGATTTGGCACACCGTGATGCCACTTCAGTACTCCTTCCATGAAGCTTACCCCCTTTCCTTTAATGGTATGAGCTATGATAAAATTGGGTTTTCCCGATGCTAAGGGGCCATTGTTTAGGACGCGTTCCAGTGCTTCCACATCATGGCCGTCGACTTCTTCCACACCCCATCCAAAAGCAGCTAATTTGGAGGCAACAGAATCGATCCCCATGACCTCTTCATTAGATCCGGTGATCTGCTGTTTGTTGTAGTCCAGGATAGCGTAGAGGTTGTCCAACTTATAATGAGCTGCCGTCAGTATAGCCTCCCAATTTGAACCTTCTACCAGTTCCCCATCTCCCAAAAGGGTGAATACGCGATGCTGTTTCTCATCCAATTTCGCCGCTATGGCTTCACCTACACTAATCGGCAATCCGTGCCCTAGCGCTCCGGTGTTTTGTTCAACGCCCTTGATCTTCTTAGTGGGGTGGCCGATATAATGAGATTGGTACTGACACAAGGTATCCAGGTCTGACTCCGGGAAAAACCCTCGATCAGCTAAAGTGACAAACAAGGCTTCCACGGAGTGACCTTTGCTTTGGATGTATCGGTCCCTTCCCGGACTGGGGAAATTGACCGGATCTACCTGGAGGACACGGTTATACAGAACATTCAGGATATCAATGCAAGATAGACTTCCGCCCGTATGTCCGGCCTTGGCTTGATAGATATACTTGAGGATCTTCCTGCGCAGCTCTACCGATTTTAGTTGCAGTGCTTTTTTATCCATTTGAACCTATTCTTAGCCATTATGATGGTACACTTCCCATCCAAGATAATTTTCAAAGGCCTCCTGCAAAGCTGCCGAAGTATTAGAGGCATTCATCACCACATGGTGTTCAAAGCCATTTTTACACACGTACTGCATCAATCCTTGCAAGTCCTGAATTTTGGCTACTGCCCGGTTACCGAAGGTATCCAAATCATCGTCTGTTAATACGCCTTCTCCAAGGTAGGCTTTTATCAATCCTTTCGGGTCATCCGTACTGATTCGGCCAAAGGTGAGCGGGGAAGCGGGTGTGCGACCGTCCAATGCCCCGTAGGTATTTTCTACTCCTACGCTTGTTCCTAGGATGGGGGCATTGCTAATTTCGATATCCGGGAGGAAGGACTTGGCCCAGTTGCCGCAATGGAACAATACACATTTTTCATCATCATCTGCATAATTGTTGTTCCAATCTACCAAGGCACTTGGCGTGCCAGATGCCAATTGTAAAGCATACATGCTTAGGGTTCCGGTGACGTCCACCTCACAGGCGCTCGGGATCATGCCTTCACTAAACATACTAGAACTGGTACAGACATTGCAACCAAAGTTTTGCTGCAATGAGGTCCAGCACTGAATCGCATTGGCATCCAGGTCATTTTCTAGCATAAAGTCATTTAGCACAATGTCCAACTTGGCCATTTGTTCCAATGCGGAGGAAGGTGTTTTCCCCGTAGAGGCATAATTGTGGATCTTTTCCAGATGATCCTTTACACGCTGGTCCGTTGGCTTCAATTTATCGGCCTTACCCAGAATTTCTGACAGATCACAAGTCACTACCGATATACCATGTTGCTGAAGAATCTTTTCGCTGTACCGGACGGTATTGAAAGCAGTGGGTCTTGCTCCGATCGCTCCAATTCGGACCTTGCGGAGCCCTCTTACTACTCTGCAGACGGCTGCGAAATGTTCAAGGTCAGCACTAAAGCTAGGATCTGAAGGATGGACCACGTGTTTGCTGGTTAGGGTGTATTTTATCCCGTACTGGTACAGATTGTTGCACACGGATATCTTGCCACACCAGGAGTCCCGTCGGTTGGCTACGTTTAGTTTGTTCAACTCATCTGGGTATCCTTGAATTAACACCGGCACCTTTAAGTCGGCCAGGTGCAAGGTATCGGCCACACCTCGCTCATCGCCAAAATTTGGTAGCACTACCAAGACGCCAGCAATATCAGACTTGTGTTTGGTAAAAAGATCAGCGCATTTACGGGCATCCTGATAGGTTTCAACACCGCCCAGTTTGGTATCATTTTCGCCTAGCAGAACGGCCTTGATACCTAAGTCTTCCAAAACACTCAATATTTCGATTCGAGCTTCGGACACCAGCTTGTCCGGGAAAAAATCCCGATTACTGATGATAACCCCTAAGGTGAGGTTCTGTTTCTTCATTGTCGTTTGTTATTCTTTTTGTTTTGATGGCCTATAATGGCCTATTTGCCCTTTTCGGCAATGATCAATTCGATCTCATGTTCTTTGAAAACGGATTTATGTTTTTCTTCTATTGCATCATCCGTAATGATGTAATCAATCAGCGACAAAGCCCCCAGGCTAGCGAAAGAACTCTGGCCAATCTTTGAGGAATCCGCCACCAGATAGGTAATTTCCGCAGCATCAATCATGGCCTTCTTTACCACCAGGTCACTAATGCTGGGATAGGTAAGACCGGATTTCAAAGAGATCCCTGCTGTAGCCAAAAAAAGCTTCTGCACGTATAATCCCTCAAAGAAGTCGGCGGCTTTTTGCCCTGTCAATGATAGCGTCGGCGGCTTAAATTCACCTCCGGTCATGACCACCTCAATATGTGGATTCGCACCTAGCATCAGTGCAATATTCAATGCATTGGTGATCACCACCAAACCATTGATATGCTTAATCTTCTTCGCAATTTCAGTAGTAGTGGATCCCGAATCTAGAATTATGATGTCCCCGGGTTGGATCAATTCTAGACATTTTTGCGCAATCATCTCCTTTTCCACCAAATGTTCCCGCTGAATGAGCGAAAAGTTTCGGACTTGATCTTCTACATTCTTAAGGTGAGCTCCTCCATGTTCTCTCACGATCAAGCCCTCCTTTTCCAGCTTCTCAAGATCTTGCCGGATGGTTACTTCGGTCACCTTAAAAAGCTTCGCCAGGGCAGCCACTTTTGCCGATCCATCCTCCTTCAAGAGTTCCAATATTTTTTCCTTTCGCTGAGTAGCTAGCATTGACTGTAAGATTGATCTTCAAACAAAGCTAATGATTTTCGTTTATTTTCTTTTTATTTCGTTTATTTTCTTTTAATACATTTGTGTTACGAAATTTTCGTGATTTAATCGATAGTAGAAAACAAAACGATTCTCAAACGCTTTAAACTTTACGGATCATGAAACACCGCTGGACTATTCTAGTCGTCTCTGGCCTGCTCTTGTCAGCTTCTCTCTTTGGCCAGGTCGCTCAGCAACAACATCGAGTCATCATCCTCACCGATATCGAAGCTGATCCAGATGACACCCAATCCCTGGTGCGCCTATTGTTGTATGCCAACCAGATCGAAATCAAGGGACTCGTAGCTACTACTTCCTGCTGGCTACAATCCCAGATCAATCCCGAATCCATCCGCAAAGTGATTCGAGCCTATGGCGAAGTTCAACCTAATTTGCTCCTACACGAAAAAGGCTATCCCGATGCTGATGCGCTCTTGGAATTAGTCAAAGAAGGTATTCCTAAATATGGGATGTTGGGGGTAGGTGATGATCAGGATACAGAAGGTTCGGAGTGGATTATTCAAGAACTGGAAAAAGAAGACGAGCGGCCTTTGTGGATCTCCGTTTGGGGAGGGGTGAATACCTTAGCGCAGGCATTACATAAAATCCGGAGAACAAAGTCAAAAGCAGAAGCCGCACAGCTGATCTCAAAATTGAGGGTATATACTATCTCCGACCAGGATGATAGCGGCATCTGGATTAGGAATAACTTCCCAGGAGTATTCTACATCGTAACGCCAGGGGATCATTACGGTAGCGCAACCTGGACCGGAATCAACGACTTTGTAAAAGGAATCAACAATGAGGAGATAAGCAATAGCTGGATCGCCCAACATATTCAACAAGCTCATGGCCCCTTGGGATCTGTTTACCCTGATGTAGCTTGGGGAGTAGAAGGAGATACGCCTGCTTTCTTATCCTTAATAAATAATGGACTCAATAATTCTGAACACCCTGAATGGGGCGGCTGGGGCGGACGCTATGAGTTGTACAAGCCAGATTTTTCCAAGACTAAGGAGGGAGGGTCCGTTGTCACGATTGCACCGGAAACAAGAGCGATCTGGACAAATGCCATCGACAAATATACCCCTTATATTCCCAAAGCATATGGTCGAACAGTTGGAAGAGATACCACAACATTCACCGGTTACAAAGAGACCTTATGGCGCTGGCGGAACGATTTTCAAAATGACTTTGCCGCGCGGATGGATTGGTGCCTGCAATCCTATGAAGAGGCTAATCATCCTCCCGTACCGATCCTATCCCATCCCGAGGAGTTTACGGTGAAGTCAGGACAAGGTTTTCTGCTAAATGCTTTTGACTCCGTCGATCCTGACGGAGACAACTTGAGTTTCCTTTGGTTTCATTATCCAGAGGCAGGGTCCTACAAGAAACCGATCAAACTGGGTGCAGAAAATGTACATCGCGTTTATGTGACTACCCCGGAAGTTGAAAAGAAAGAGACATTACACTTCATCCTGCAATTGACGGATAAAGGGGCTCCTGCGCTAACGCGCTACAAACGAGTAATTGTAACCGTTGAGCCCAAATAGGAAGTAGTACAAATTTGGAACTCTAAATTGGTTATACTTGATTGATTAAGAAGCTTCGTTCACTAAATGCGGGGAGCGACAGGGCATCATCTTCATAGAAGAATGATATTTCATCTCCATCTTCTACCAGCCCCAGACTATATAAAACTGGCACATAATGGTCAGGCGTGGGGGAGGCTAACTTACCATACTTGTGGCTGGTAGTGTAATTGATAAGGTCTTTAAAATTCCTTGTCTCAATCTGTTTTTTCAACCATAAGTCATACTCTTGTTCCCAGCCGAAAAGGGACATATCATTCTGCCTGAATTTCTGCATAGCTAACCTTAGATTATGAATCATAGAACCACTACCAATAATCAGTACCCCTTTTTCCCGCAAGCTTTTCAACTGTTGTCCTAATTCATAATGATAATTTGGAGATGCATTGTAGTTTATACTCATTTGAAATACGGGG